>DATNNA010000168.1:0-2741 GCA_035602075.1 Binatus sp. (SeqCode)
GCCGAAGCCGGTGATCGTCGGGTTGATCACGAAGACGGACGCGAATCCGTTTTTCGTCAAGATGCGCCAGGGCGCTGAGCGGGAGGCCGCGGCGAAAGGCGCGGTGCTGATGACCGGCGCGGGCAAGGATACGGCCGATGCCGCCGGCCAGGTGACCGCGCTCGAGAATATGGTCAGCGCCGGTGCCAAGGCGATCCTGATCACGCCGGACTCTGCTGGCGTCACGACTGCGGTCAAGAAGGCACGCTCGCAGGGTGTCCTCGTGATCGCGCTCGACAGTCCGACCGACCCGGTGGACGCGGCCGACGCCCTGTTTGCCACCGACAACAAGAAGGCCGGCCAGTTGATCGGCCAGTACGCCAAGGCTGCCGAGGCCGGCAAGACCGGGATCAAGATCGCGATGTTCGACGAGGCGCCGGGGAGCACGGTTGGCAAGCTGCGCCATGACGGCTTCCTGCTTGGCTATGGCATCAGCGACGGCGACTCGCAGATCGTCTGCACCGCCAACGGAGGTGGGAACCAGGTTGAGAGCCAGACGGCGATGGAGAACTGCCTGACCAAGGACTCCGGTATCAACGTCGTCTACACCATCAATGAGCCGTCGGCCTTCGGCGTCTACAAGGCGCTCCAGAACCGGGGCAAGCAGAACGGGGTGCTGATCGTCTCGGTGGACGGCGGTTGTACGGGCGTCGGCGGGGTGAAGGACGGCCGGATTGCGGCCACCTCGCAGCAGTACCCGTTGAAGATGGCCAGCCTTGGCGTTGACGCCGGCGTCGACTTCGCCAAGAATGGGAAGCGTGTCTCCGGTTATACCGACACGGGCGTGACCCTGATTTCCGACAAGCCTGTCAGTGGTGTCGATTCGAAGGACACGACCTACGGGCTCGACAACTGCTGGGGCTAATCGACGAGACCCGAACCGGCCGGTCCGCTCCGTAAGAGCGGGCCGGCCTTGTTAGCCCGGCTTCGGGGAACAGAGGCCGGCGGGGATGCCGGTGCGGCCCTTGCCCGCGCTCGCCTGATTTCGTCGCTTGGTCCACTCATTGCGCTCCTCCTCGCCTCCCTCTTCTTCACCATCCGGACCGACCGCTTCCTGACCACCGAAAACTGGTCGCTGATTATTCAGCAGGTGGCGGTGGTCGGCATTCTGGCGATCGGCCAGACGCTGATCATCCTCACGGCCGGCGTGGACCTCTCCAATGGGGCCGTGATGGCGTTCGGCACGATCGTGATGACGCGGCTGGCGGTCACGTACCACCTCAACCCCTTCCTCGCCATCGCGCTCGGGATCGGCGCCTGCCTCGCCTTCGGCCTCCTCAACGGCTTCCTCGTCGCCGGCTTGCGCCTCCCGCCCTTCATCGTGACACTCGGGACGCTCAACATCGCCTTTGCGCTGACGCACATCACCTCGAACGAGGAGACGATCGCCAATCTGCCGGACCCACTCGTGTTCTTCGGTTCAACCTTCCGCTTCGGCGGCACGACGATCACCTATGGGTCGTTGCTGGCCCTGGCGTTGACGCTGGTGGCCTGGTTCGTCCTGACGAAGACGATCGCCGGTCGTCACGTCTATGCGACCGGGAACAATCCGGATGCGGCCCGGCTGGCGGGCGTCCGGACCCGTCGCGTCCTGCTGGGCGTGTACGCAACCGCGGGTCTCCTCTATGGGATTGCGGCGCTGGTCCTGGTGGGGCGAACCGGGGTTGGCGATCCCCAGGCAGGGCAGTCGGCCAACCTCGACAGCATCACCGCCGTCGTGGTGGGCGGAACGAGCCTGTTCGGTGGCCGCGGCAGCGTCCTTGGCACGCTGGTCGGCACCCTGATCGTCGGCATCTTCCGCAATGGGCTGACGCTGCTGGGCGTCGCGGCCATCTACCAGTTCCTGATCACGGGCGTCCTGGTCATCCTCGCGGTCGCGGTTGACCAGCTTTCGCGACGGAGGCAAGCGTGAGCGCGGTCGAAACGCGGGTTCCGGTGCTCGAGGCGCGCGCTCTGGTCAAGCGCTACGGCGTCGTCACCGCCCTGAATGGCGCCGACTTCGATGTGTATCCAGGCGAGATCCTGGCGCTGATTGGGGACAACGGGGCCGGAAAGTCCACCTTGATCAAGGCACTTTCCGGGGCCATCGTTCCCGATCAAGGCGAGATCCTACTCAACGGCACGGTGGTCCACTTCCGCAACCCGCTCGAAGCGCGGCGCAGCGGGATCGAGACCGTCTACCAGGACCTGGCCCTGGCCCCTGCGCTCGACATCGCCGAGAACCTCTTCCTCGGGCGTGAGCTGCGCCGTCACGGCATCGTCGGCTCCATCCTGCGTGTGGCCGATCGGCCGCGGATGCTGGCCGAGTCACGGGCGCACATCGCCGACCTCAAGATCAACGTCGGGTCGATGAAGCAGGCCGTCGAGACGCTTTCGGGGGGTCAGCGTCAGGGTGTGGCCGTCGCGCGAGCCGCGGCTTTCGCGAGCCGGGTCGTGATCATGGACGAGCCGACCGCGGCGCTCGGCGTCCGAGAGTCCGGAATGGTGCTGGATCTGATCCGGGAGGTCCGCGCGCGGGGAACGCCGGTGGTGCTCATCAGCCACAACATGCCGCAGGTCTTCGAGATCGCCGACCGGCTGCATGTCATGCGCCTCGGCCGCCGGGTGGCGACGATTACCCCCAAGTCGCATACCATGACCGAAGCGGTCGCCCTCATGACGGGCGCCACCTCGTTCCAGGGAACAGGGGGATAGGACGCGAT
>DATNNA010000169.1:0-14983 GCA_035602075.1 Binatus sp. (SeqCode)
TGCGACCCGGGCCATGGCGGACTTTCTCGAGACGCGATGGCGTGGCGTTCGCCACGTTTTCTGGGGCAGCCAGCTGCGCAACATGCAGGTCACCACCGGGCTTCACATGGAGCTCTACAACGTCGACCGGGAGCTCATGCGGCAACAGCTCCCTCCTCAAGGCGGAACTCTGACTCCCCCGCTCGCGGGGGAGGGCTGGGGTGGGGGCACCGAGGAACCCGCCGAGGTGGCGAGTAAGCGATGAAGACCGACGTGGCGGTGATTGGCACCGGCCTCGCGGCGCTGGCGGCTGCGCGGACGGTGCAGCAGTCGGGACGGCAGGTGGTCCTCGTGTGGCCCGGCCTCTCCTCGCTTTACTTTCTGTTCGCGACGGTCGACGTCATCGGCTATGAAACGGCGACGGCGTCTGAGCCGATCACGGATCCGGCCGAGGCGGTTGCACGGCTGATCGCCAAAGAACCAACGCACCCCTATGCGCGGGCCGGAATGAACGCCGTCGAGGCAAGCATCGGCTTGATGCTCGAATGGTTCAAGCAGGCTGGCCTTGCCTGGGAGGGTGCGCTTAACCGCAACTTCCAGTTGCCGACCGCCACCGGCACGCCCAAGCCATGCTGCCTGGCTCCCGCCAGCATGACCGCCGGGGACCTGAACCGTCCGCAACCGATCGTCCTCTGCGGGTTCACGGGCTACCAGGACTTCGCGCCCGAGTTCGCCGCATCCAACCTCAAGCGACAGTGGGGCGGCGCCGATGTGTCGGCGGTTCGAGTCACGGCTCCCGGGTACGGTCCCGATCGCCTCTTCACCTCGATCGACCTGGCCCGCAGCTTTCAGGACGCCGCCTTCCGGGACGCGGTTGCCGCTCAGTTACGGGATCACGTCAGCGGCGACGGCGTCCGCGTCGGCGTCCCCGGCGTGCTCGGGCTGACCACGGCCAACGAGACGTTCGCGGCGTTTCAGCGGGCCGTCGGTCATCCGGTCTTCGAAATCCCGACCGTTCCACCATCGGTCATCGCGCTGCGGCTGTTCGACCGGCTGCGGAAGCATCTGCAGGAAGCCGGGATCGAGATCATCTGGGCGGCGCCGGCGCACGCCGCCGATGTGATCGACGGGCGCTGCCGGAGCATCGGGCTCAAAGCGGCGGGCCGCGAGCTTCCGGTCGAGGCGGCCGCGTATGTCCTCGCCCTGGAGGATTGGGTGGATGGGGCGTTCCGCGCGGGCGTTCACACCGTGCGCGATCCTTTCTTTCACCAGCCCATCGACTGGAACAAGGTGCCCACCGATCGCACCGCCGAGTCGCTCTTTGCGTCCCAGCCATTCGAAGAGGTTGGCTATGCGCTCACGGACCGCCTGCAGCCGGCCGATGAGAACGGCAAGCCGCTGGCTCGGAATGTCTTTTGCGCCGGAGGGGCGATGGCGGGATACGACCCATCCGGGACCAAGTCACGAGGTGGGATGGCGATCGCCACGGGATACCGGGCCGCGCAGGAGGCGCTCGCCGCGTGATCACCGAAGAGTTCGAGCCCGTAACGGACACCGTCGAAGAGGAAGCCTCCGTCGAGGCGTGTACCAAGTGCACCGCCTGCAACACGGTCTGTCCGGTGGCCCGCTCCACCGACATCTTTCGTGGTCCCAAGGCTCTCGGCCCCGACATGGAACGGTTTCGCTCGCCACAAGAGGCCGCCGTCACGCCAGGCCTCGACCTCTGCTCCGGATGCAAGCTCTGCGAGGTGACCTGTCCCTCGCAGGTCAGCATCCAGGAATACATCCGGCGCGCCCAGAACCAGGGCGCCCGCGAAAAAGGACGCACCCTTCGGGACTGGGTGCTCGGGCGGACGAGACTCCTCGGGAAGCTGGGCAGCATGACCGCCCCGCTCGCCAACTTCGGCAACAGCAACCCGATATTTCGCGTGCTGATGGAGCGATTCGTCGGGATCCACCGGCGGCGGCCGCTGCCGAAGTATCAGTGGCTGACCTTTGAGCGATGGTTCAAGCGCCACCGCCAACCCGTTAAATCACGACGAAAGGTCGCGTACTTCTACGGCTGCTGGGTCAACTACAACGACCGGCGTCTCGGGGAGCGGGCGGTCGCTGTTCTCGAGCGCAATGGAATCGAGGTCGTCGTCCCGCGTCAGCAGTGCTGCGGCATCCCGGCGGTCGTCAATTCGAACATGGACCTGGCCCGCCGCTATGGTCAACAAAACGTCAGGCAGCTGACTCCGATCGCCGAGCAGATGGATATCATCGCCAGCTCCACCTCGTGTGGCCTGATGCTGAAGCACGACTACGGCCACCTGCTCGATATCCCGGGATCCGAGCGCCTCGGGGCGAAAACGTACGACATCATGGAGTACCTCTGGATGCTGCACGAGGCGGGCGAGCTAGACCTGAACTTTGAAACCGTTCCCATGCGCCTGCTCTACCACGCACCCTGCCATCTGAAGTCCCATGGGATCGGCTATCCGGCCATGAGGCTGTTGCGCTTGATTCCCGGCGTCAAACTCGAGGAGGTCGACGAGGGGTGCTGCGGAATCTCGGGGACGTTCGGCGTAAAAGTTGAGAAGTACGACCTCTCGATGAAAATCGGCAGCCGCCTCTTCGAAGCCGTCAAGGCTGCCGGTAGTGATCAGGTGCTTGCCGACTGCGAGACCTGTCGCATGCAGGTCGAGCACGGGACCGGCGCCACGTCCGCCCACCCGATCGAGATCCTGGCGAGGGCGTATGGGCACGGTTAGCATGGTGCTGGTCTCGCACAGCCGCCAGCTGGCGGAAGGGGTTCGTGAGCTCGCCGCCCAGATGACCCAGGGCAAGGTGAAGATCGCGGTCGCCGGCGGGACCGCGGACGGACGGTTGGGAACCGATGCCACCGCCATCCTGGGCGCGATCGAGGAAGTCCGCGGGCCGGAGGGGGTGCTGATCCTGGTCGACCTCGGCAGCGCGGTGCTGAGCACGCAGATGGCGATCGAGCAACTCTCCGACGGCAACGGCCGTGTGCTGCTCAGCAACGCGCCCTTCGTCGAAGGGGCGGTGATCGGCGCGGTCGAGGCGTCGATCGACAGCGACCTCGAGGCCGTCGCGGCCGCCGCGCTGGGCGCACGCGAGATGGAAAAGGTGTCGGGTTAGCATGGCTGACGCCCTTAACCCCGTACGCGAGGCCCGCCGCCGTGAGGCTTTTGCGCGACTGCAGTCCTCCTTTCCGTTGTCGATTTCGGTGACCGATGTGGAGCTGCCCGGCGGGGCTCGACTCGATGACGACGAATTCGTGGTCCGCACCTCGAAGGATTGGGGGCTCTCGATCAAGCCGCTGATCCTGACGACGAAGCGGCTCTTCTGCCCCAGTGACCTGACCGGGCGCTCATCGATCGCGCTCCGGCTCACCGACGTGCGCAGCGTTACGCTGATGAAGCACTGGGTTGGCTTCTCCACCATCGTTGTGGAAACCGTCGAGAGGCGGCAGGCCTCCTTCGCGGCATTCATCAACGGTCCGCTGATCAGGGCCGACATCGCGGCCATGCTCGACGCTGCCAACGGCGCGTCGGCGCCCGCCCCGTCCGCGGCCGCAGCGGCGCCCCCCGCCGATCGCTACCAGCAGTTACGCGAGATCGGTGCGTTGAAGGAGTCGGGCGTGCTCTCGGAAGCCGAATTCGAGAAGGAAAAGGCACGGATCCTCGAGCAGCCGTAGCGTCCGGGATGGCGCTGCGCCCGCTTGGCTCGACCGGGCTCCGGGTGACGCCGATCGGGCTCGGCCTTGCCGCCCTGGGTCGCCCCGGCTACATCACGCTCGACCGAGAGAAAGATCTCGGCGGCGATCGCAGCGTGGAGGCGCTGGAGCGCCGGTCGCACGCGGTCTTGAACGCTGCCTATGACGCCGGCATCCGCTACTTCGACGCCGCCCGTTCTTATGGGTACGCGGAGCGTTTTCTGGCGTCATGGCTGAAGCAGCGCGCCGTCCCTCCGAAGACGGTCACGGTGGGATCGAAGTGGGGCTACACCTACGTCGGGGATTGGCAGGTCGACGCCCGCGTCCACGAGGTGAAGGATCACTCGCTCGCCGCGTTGCGCCGGCAGATCGCGGAGAGCCGCGCGCTGCTCGGCGAGTACCTCGACCTCTACCAGATCCATTCGGCGACGTTGGAGAGTGGCGTCCTCGACGATCAGGCCGTCCTGGCTGAGCTCACCGCGCTGCGGGCGAGCGGGCTCGCGATCGGCATGTCGGTCAGCGGTCCGCGGCAGGCCGAGGTGATCCGGCGGGCGCTCGCGGTCAGCGTCGACGGCGTCAATCCCTTCCAGTCGGTGCAGGCGACCTGGAATCTCCTCGAACCATCCGCCGGCCCGGCGCTGGCCGACGCCCACGACGCCGGCTGGGGCGTGATCATCAAGGAGGCGCTGGCCAACGGACGGCTCGCCTCCCAGGATCGGGTCGCGATCGCGGCGGCCCTGGCCAATCCGTGGGTGGACGTCGTGCTCTCCGGCGCCGTGACCGATGCGCAAGTGCGGAGCAACGCCGGGGCGCTCGCCATGCGCCTGTCGCCGGATGAGCTCGCTGCGCTTTCGAAACTGGCCGAGCCGGCCGATCAATACTGGAAGGAGCGCGGCCAGCTCGCCTGGCACTAACCCAGAGTGGCGGAGCCAACATCCAGCCGTCCGTATATGCCGGGCTACGGGTTGCTCGATGCCATCCAGGGGACCGGCCTGCTGCCGTGGACATGGGCGGTGGAGCGACTCGAGCGCTCGCACGATTACTGGGTCGCGACGGTTCGGCCCGATGCCCGGCCGCACGTGATGCCGGTGTGGGGCGTCTGGATGGACGAGGCCCTGTGGTTTAGCTCGAGTCGGGCTTCGCGCAAAGCCCGCAACCTCGCGACCAATGCCCACAGCGCCATCACGACCGACAATGCCTACGAGCCGGTCGTGATCGAGGGCGAAGCGGCGCTGATCAATGACCTGGCGAAGATCGGCTCCTTCGTGGCGGAGCTCAATCGGAAATATCAGACGGATTACTCGGTCGACTTCTTCAACCCGACGGACAATGCCTGCTATCAGGTTCGGCCGGTCTGGGCCTTCGGTCTCACCGAAGCCGACTTCACCGGAACGCCAACCCGGTGGACGTTTCCGCCCACGCCGGACTGATTTTTTGCATCATCAATTGCCATTACTGATCAACAATTGACGCAGGGAGGGGGGAGTGATCGGACCACTGGGAGAGGCGAACCGGGAAATCCGGGAAGCGGATCGGCGCGACCAGCAGCGCCGGCTGGCCCGGCTGGCCGAGCCGCGCCGGCTGACGGATGACCTGCTTCACGACCTGGAGGAGCTCAACCTCGACGGCATCGGCACGGTGCCCGCCGGCTACGAACCGGCCCTGGCCGAGCTTCGGGTGCAGCTCGAGGGCCTGGCCCGGGTTAGACCGCGGCTGATCGAGCGGCTCCAGCCAGGGACGCGCACGGCCGAGTTGATCGACACGGTCTTCATCATCCAGGAGATCATCTCCGCACCGCGCCTCCCCTCGGGTAGTGTGCCCCTCGACGACCCCGACATCGTCTGAAACGGACGGCTCGAGGCGCTAGGATAGGCGCCGTGAAAAAGCGCATCTGGATCATGCTTCCGATCTCGGCCCTCGTCCTGGTGGCCTGCGGCAATAGCGCCGCAGCGCCCGCCAAGCCGCCAACGGCGCAGGCGATCCTCGCCAAGCCCGATTCGGCCAACGTCAAGGATGGGCACTTCACCCTTGTGGCCCACATCGTCAGCGGGAACATCGCGTTCGACGCCACCGGTGAGGGGATCATCGTCGTCAAGCCGCAGCAGGCGTCCCAGTTCACGATGATGACGACCATTGCCGGGCAGTCACTCAAGTTCCAGGAGATCATCATCGGCGGGAAGGAATACGACCTGGCACCAGACAACCCGCACTGGACGGTGAAGCCCAGTTCAAACTCGTCCAATCCGAGCTCGTTCAAGGGGACAGACGCCACCTACGTTGGCGAGGAGGCGCTCCCCCAGGGGAAGGCATGGCATGTGAAAGCCAAGGACGACAGCGGCAACCCCTTCGAGGCCTGGATACGCGAATCGGACGGTTATCCGCTAAAGTACGCGAGCACGATGCAGGGATCCACGTTCACGGCGACCTTCGATCGCTTCAATACGGGTCAGACGGTCAGCGCCCCACCCGCGTCGGACATCCAGCAATCGTGATCGCGAGCGTCATACGGATCGGCGCCGCGCTGGCGGCTGCTGGTCTGCTCGCCGCCTGTGGTGGACCGGGTGCGCCCCTCGGGCCACCAAGCGCGAAGGACATTCTGTCGAAACCCCTCCATGCCAACCTCAAGGACGCCCATTTCCTCGTGGCCGGCAAGTTCGTCAGCCCGAGCCCGGGCGGGGTCGCCGTCGATGTCAAGGGGGATGGTGCGCTGGTCTACAAGTCGCCAGGCGCTGGACGATTCAAGTTCGAGACGATGGTGGCGGGGCAGAAGGTGAGCTACCAGGACATTTCGATCAACGGCATCGACTACACATTTGTCGTCCCCGGGAATGGCAAGTGGACGAAGACGGCCGGTTCGGGCCTCGGGCCGGATAGCTTCACGGGCGCCTCGGATTTCAAGTACGTCGGCGAGGAAAACCTGCCGAACGGCAAAGCCTGGCACGCAAAAGCCAATGACAAGGACGGCAACCAGTTCGACGGCTGGATTCGTGAGAGCGACGGCTATCCGCTGAAGTACGAGATCACTCAACAGGGCAATGCCCTGGTGCTGAGCTTCGACAAATACAACACTGGGGAAACGATCGCCGCCCCGCCCGCCACCCAGGTGCAGGGCTAACCTGACCCTGCGCCGCTTGCTACTCGTGCTCACGGCCACCGCCCTCATGGCGGCATGCGGTGTGCCCACGCCGGCAGCCCCGCCCAGCGCGCAAGAGGTGCTCGCCAAGCCACAGAAATCCGACCTCAAGGACGCGCACTTCAACGTCACCGGCAAAATCACGGATAATGGCGCGACGGTCGACCTCGTCGGGGACGGCGCCCTGGTCTACAAGCCCAAGCTGGAGGGCCGTTTCAAGTTCACGGCGAACGTCGGTGGGCAGTCGGTAACCTTCCAGGAAATCTCGCTCGACGGTACGAACTATGGCCTGACCCCCGCATCGCCCAAGTGGGTGGCGAGCAAGAGTACCTCTGGCATCGATCCGAGCGCCTTCGCCGGGGCGAGCGACCAGAAGTACGTCGGCGAGGTGAACCTGGCGCAGGGAAAGGCCTGGCATGCAAGCGCCAAAGACAAGGAAGGCAACGCGTTCGACGCCTACATCCGAAAGAGCGACGGCTACCCGATCAAGTATGTCGAAACGCAGAGCGGAGGCCAGGACATCACGCTGACCTTCGACAAGTACAACACCGCTGAGACGATCACGGCACCATCCGCCGACCAGATTCAGCAGGGCTAGCCCTCTAAGCTAGCTCCATGGAGGCATTCGCCCGCACGGGCGAAGCGATTCGCGCAACCAGCAGCAAGTTGGAGAAGACGCGCCTGCTTGGCGAGTACTTCGCCAGCCTCGATGATGAGACCCTGCCGCTCGCCGCCGTCTATTTCGCGGCCCGACCGTTCGCCGACCGCGATCAGCGGAAACTCAACCTGGGCTACGCGGTGATCCGCAATGCTGTCTGCGAGCTCGCCCAGGTCGACGAGGAGGCACTGGGCGAGTCCTACATGCGGCACAGCGACGTCGGTGACGTCATCGAAGAAATCCTCCAGGGCCACACGCATCCGCAGACGACGTCGCTGCGCGAGGTGCACCAGACCTTCATCCGGATCTACGAGCAGCGGACCGTCAAGAAGAAGACCGAGGCGCTGCGGGAGCTCCTCGACCGTCTGACGCCGCGCGAGGCGAAGTACGTCGGCAAGATCCTCACCGGCGATCTCCGTATTGGGCTACGAGCCGGACTCGTGGAGGAAGGGATCGCGAAGGCGTTCGGCGCACCCCTTGCCGACGTGTCGTGGGCCTCGATGCTCACCGGGGACCTCGGCGAGGTTGCCGTGCTCGCACGCCGTGGCGCGCTGCGCTCGGCCCAGCTGCGCCTGATGCATCCGCTGCAGTTCATGCTGGCCTCACCGGAGGAGGACGCGGCGGCGATCATGCGGCGCGTCGGTGGCGAAGCCTGGGTCGAGGATAAATACGACGGGATCCGCGGCCAGCTGCACAAGGAGGGTGACCGGGTCGTCCTCTACTCGCGTGATCTCAACGAGGTGACCGCCGCTTTTCCTGAGGTGGTCGCCGCGGCGGGAGCGGTGTCCCATGACGTCCTGCTGGACGGGGAGCTGCTCGCCTTCAAAGACGGCGTCGTCCTCCCATTTTTCGAGTTGCAGCACCGACTGGGGCGCAAGGTCGTTAGCGCGGAGCTGCTCGCCAAGGTCCCGGTCATCTTCGTCGCCTTCGACTTGTTGTACCTCGACGGGCGGAACTTGCTGACCGAGCCGCTGCGCGAACGGCGCCGGTTGCTCGAGGTGCTCACCCTCCCCTCCCCCTTCATGCTCGCTTACTTGATCCGCGCCCTCGATGCCGCCGAGCTGGACCGGATCTTTGATGGAGCGCGCTTGCGAAATAACGAGGGCCTGATGGTCAAGGATCCAGAGAGCCGGTACACACCCGGCCGGCGCGGCCTCGGCTGGCTCAAGTTGAAGAAAGCGCTCGCGACGCTGGACGTGGTCGTCACCGGTGTCGAAGTCGGGCATGGCAAGCGAAAGAACGTGCTGTCCGACTACACCTTCGCGGTCTACGACGAAGCCGGGGACCGATTGGTGAACATTGGCAAGGCCTACTCTGGGTTAACCGACGCGGAGATCGCGGAGATGACCGACTATTTCAAGTCGATCACGCTCAAGGATTACGGTCGTTTCCGCCTGGTGCAGCCTGAGGTGGTCCTCGAGGTCGCCTTCGACGCAATCATGGAGTCGGGTCGCCACAACTCCGGCTATGCGCTGCGCTTCCCGCGGATCAAGCAGATCCGGAAGGACAAGACCGTGCGGGAGATCGATACGCTCGCTAACGTGACGCGGATGCACCACGCGTTTACGAGCGAGCGCGTGCAGTTGGTCGAGCCGGCCCAGACCTAAGCGGAAACCGGCACCCGCGGCTCGGACGCGGCGCGGCTACGCGCGACCACGATCAGGGCGACCGCGGCGATGATGATGCCGCCCGCGATCACCAGGCGCGCCGTGATCGCCTCGCCGACGAAGATGGCGCCCAGGATGACGGCGACCACCGGGTTGACGTACGCGTAGGTCGACACCAAAGAGAGAGGCGCGGAGCGGAGCAGCCAGACGTAGGCGCTGAACCCGATGAGGCTGCCGAAGACGATCAGGTAGAGCAACGCCACGATCGACGTGGTCGACACATGCTGCCAGTGCACGCGGCCCAGCTCGCCGGTCAGGATGCTGGCGACGCCGAACAGCAGGCCCGCCCAGAGCATTTCCATGGCGGCCGCAACCAGGGGGCGGCTCGGCAGCTTGACATGGCGGGTGAAGACGGACCCGGTCGCCCAGCAGAGCGGGGCGGCGAGCGCGAGGGCGGCACCGAAGAGATTGATATGACCGGCCCCCGGTGACCCGATCAGGAAAGCCACGCCGCCGAATCCGACCACCAACCCGACGATGACGAGGGCGGGCAAGCGGCGGCCAAAGACCACGCGATCGATGACGGCCATCCAGAGGGGCGCGGTCGCCACCAGCAGGGCGACGACGCCGGTCGGTGCGTATTGCTCGGCAAGGATGACGCCGCCGTTGCCCCCGACCAGCATCAGGCCGCCGATCACGAGCGCCGCGATCCACTGACGGGAGCCCAGCCGGTCCCCACGCGTATCACCGGTTCGGATGGCGAGGAGGTAGAGCACCCCGCCGGCAACGATGAAGCGTACCGAGCCCATCAAAATTGGCGGGATCGTGTCGATGGCGTACTTGATCCCAAGGTACGTCGACCCCCAGAGGATGTAGACGGTGCCGAGGGCCAGCCAGATACGGGCGGCCGGTCGGGCCGCCCGCGCTCCGGCTTGCTGACGCAGCGCGTCCGCCACGTCAGCGCGAATGAATTTCGGTGTGGTTGGCACGGGCGACCTGGGCGGGAATGCTCAGGCTGCCTTGCGCTCGTCGTCGCGCCGGCGGGCAAATGGCCAGCGAGGACGCGAGTTGTCGTGCGTGTTCACGTAGCGAGAGTGCCGGACCAACCGGCGCTCGGTGGCTTCCCGCTCCAGGTGCGCCTGCTTGTCCATTGCCCATGTGTACAAAGAGTAGTAGTCGTTCATGCTCGTTCACCTCGCTGTAACCGTTTTGTGCGATCAGACTAGTTACAGTGGAATTGTAGCGTGTTAGGTTTAACCCGTCAAGTGGTATAAGGGGGTTACAGGTGAACGAGTCGGTAACGAATTCGGCGCCTCTGATGCCCATGGTGGTTGGTCACCTGGCGCGGCTCCAGACCGGCCTGGATTTCATTAATACGCTGGATCTCTGGCCGGTCAGCCATGACCACCTGGACTCGCCAACCGCCGCGCTGGACTGGTTGGTCGAGCACGACCTGATGCACCGGGAGGCCCGGGTCCACCTGCTGGCTCAGTCCGAGTCCTCTCCGGCCAGTGGCCTCGAGATGCTGAGCCGTCTGCGCCGCGTCCGGCAAGCGATGCGAGGCGTGCTGGAGGCAGCGGCCACCCGGCGGGCTCCCGAGCCGAGCGACCTGGGCGAGATCAACCGGGCGCTGCGCACCCACTACATCTACGAGCTTGTCCCGGCGACCGACGGCGTGTCGCTCGACCACCGTCACCAGGGCGACCCGGTTGACGGCGCCATTGCCCGGCTCGCCGAGTCGATCGCCCGTGAACTGATCCAGGGCGATACCGCGAGGCTGCGGATCTGCGAAAACCCGCAGTGCCACTGGGTCTTCAAGGACACCTCCCGCACCGGCAAACGGAAGTGGTGCAGCATGCGCAGCTGCGGCAACCGGGCCAAGGTCGCCCGGCATCGCGCCCGCCAGAAGGCCGTCGGCGCCTAGCCTTACAATGACCGCCCGGAGGGGTGTCCGAGCGGTTTAAGGTGCGGCTCTCGAAAAGCCGTGTGGCGGCAACGCCACCGCGAGTTCGAATCTCGCCCCCTCCGCCACGGCCCCGGCGATCTTGTCAGGCGACCCGACGTAACCGTCGATAGGCGTCGCGTGCGGGCGGCAGCCAGCGAACCGGCTGAGGCGCGATCTTCACGAGGCGGGGCAGTCCCGCACGGCAGGCCGCGAAGGCCGCGCGCTGCGCCCTCCCCCACTTGAGTCCATACCCGTCGCGTAACGTTGGTGGCAGAAGCCCGGCGGTGATGACGCTGAGCGGCGCGAACGCCAGCCGCGGGACGCCGCGGAACTCGGGATGCAGGACGTGATCGGCCATGCGCCGAGCGTCGGCTCCAACGGCTACCTCGCGCGAATCGATCATCCCCTGGAGATACGCGTCGAAGGCATCTACCTGGGCGGGATACATCTCTCGCGGAATGCCGAGCAGCACGCCGATCTCCTTCGTGTCCTGGTAGTACTGATCCGCCTCGGCGCCGGTGAGCGGCCCGACCAGCGCACGGTAGCCACGGATGGCCGAGTAGACGAGCGTCGCGTGAACCCATAACAGAAGTTCCGGGTCCATCGCGGAATAGCCCGAGCCACGGACCGTGCGATGTCTCGAGTTGATGGCGCGAACCGCCTGCATCGCCGCCGGGCGCGGACCGAAGACGATTGCCAGGGTCAGGTCGAGCGTGCGCCGCAGCCGTCCGGCGGCGTCGACCTCGTATTGGCTGTGGTCCCGTACGCCCGCGGCAACCTTGGGATGCGCGAGCTGCATCAGGATCGCGCACGTGCCGGCGAGCGTGACGGCCGACTCGCGATTGACCCGCCAGAGGACCGAGTGGGGGCCAAACAGCCCGGGATCCTCGTTTAGACTTCCTGACGCCATCGATTCGAGTCTAGCGGCCGGCCAGCGCGACGACATCCACTATATGGAGCGCGCGCTGGCACAGGCCCGTCGCGCCGCCGCCATCGGGGAAGTTCCTGTCGGTGCCGTCCTTATCCGCAATGGCTCCGTCCTTGCGGAAGCCCACAACTTGATCGAAACGACGCCCAACGCGACGGCGCACGCCGAGATGCTGGCGCTCAACGAGACGGCCCGCCTGACGCAATCCTGGCGCCTCGAAGGGGTCACCCTCTACGTCACGCTGGAGCCCTGCCCGATGTGCGCCGGGGCCATGGTGCTGGCGCGGATCAGCCGGCTCGTTTACGGCGCCCCCGATCCCAAGAAGGGCGCCGTCGACTCGGTGTATGACGTCCTGCGGCATCCCGCCAACAACCACCGGGTGGAAGTCAGCTCCGGCGTGCTCGCGGAGCCGTCAGGACGCCTGCTTCGCGAGTTCTTCGCCGCGCGCCGGGGCAGACCCAGCTAGCCGCGCTTGAACCGCCGCGGGCGTACGATCGAGCCGAGATGAGCGTCGACGAGGTCGTTGCCGAGCTGCTCGCGGGTCCGCTGGATGAATTCACCAGCCGGCGCAATGCAAAGGCCAAAGAGCTGAAGGCGGCGGAGCAGCGCGAGCTGGCGGCCGAAGTCGCCAGCTTGAAGAAGCCGCCCGTCGCGGTCTGGGCGGTCAACCAGCTGGCGCGCCGGAACAAGCCGGTCCTCGACCGTTTGCGGCGCACAGGAGAACAGGTGGTGCTGGCGCAGTCCGGAGCTGTCGCCGGGCGGAAGAATGCGGCGCCCGAGTTGCGATCGGCCTCCGAGGCGCTGCAACGGGAGCTTGAAGGGGCGATACGGGAGGCTGGCAATGTGCTTCGCGCGGGCGGACACGCCGCCGACGAGGCGACCCTCCGACGCGTGCAGGAGATGCTGCGGCTGGCCGCGGTCTCCGGCGGAGAGACATGGGATCGCCTGCAACGCGGTGCGCTCATCAGCGAGCCACGTGCCGGCGAAGACATGCTGACGGCGGCCTTTGCGCTGGCCCCGAGCGCAGGCAGCGGTTCCAAGCCGACTGGCACGACAGCGACTGACGCGAAGGCGGCGCGCATGGCGGCCCGGGAGGCGGCAGAAACCGAGAAACGGATCGAGATGGAACACGTGCTGCGGACCGCGAAGGCCGACGAAGAAGCGGCGGAGCTGGCCGCGCAGACGGCACACCGGCTGCGTGAGGAAGCCGACCGCATCGCCGCCGATGGGAAGCGCGCGAATGAAAAGGCGAGACAGGCGGAGAAAGAACTGGAACGCGCCACTGCCAGGGCGAAGGTTTCGCGGGAAGCGGCGCGAAGAATCGGCCGCCGCGGCTAATTGGGCCTAGGGGGCTCCGCCGGGCGGCTTCGTTCTTTGGTCGCCCGGGTGGCTCACCGACCCACGGGATTGCAAATCTTGCTTGCTGCCGCTCCATGCCTGGTCGACGTGTGACCGGGTGCGAGTGACGGCCGCCGCGGCCTCCGGGTCGCCGCCTGCAGCCAGCGTTCCGGCCAGCGCCTTGAGGCTGGCATCGGCACGCGCCGCGCGATCGTCCATGGAGCGGCTCAGGTCATCAACCGCGCGGACGTCCAGGGCGGTGCTGGCGATCGATTGGTGGAACTGCGTGACCGCGGTATCGTACTGAGCCATCCCGCGAACGCCATCGTTGACCCGCCCCGCGGCGAAGAGCCGTTGCGCCTCAGCCAACCGGGCATCGGCGATTTGCAGCTCCAGCTGCGCCCGCGCCGCCGAGTCAAAGGTCGTTGCGAGCTGCGCCCGCTCGACGCCCAGCTTGACCCCATAGAGCGGGTCGCCTGGAAGGCTGTTGCTCGAGCCGGCCGCGGCGGTCAGTCCGCCGACCAGCAGCGCGGCGGCCAGCGCGCCGGCGTAGGCCACGCGGACGACTGGTCTGGGCAGCACCGCGAGCGGGTTCCAGCGCCGCGCCTGGCGGCGATGGGTCGCAGCGGCGAGCATCCGGTTTCGAGCCCGCAGCCGGAACGCCGGATCTGCGGCCGGGGCCTCCAGGGCGCCGAGGTCGACCGACAGCCGGAGCAGCGCGATCAGCTCATCGCGATCGGCCGGATAGCGACGCAGCACCTCCTGGAGGTTGTGTTTGTCGTCCATCGCCGCGAGGCACTCCTGCAGCGGCCGCGTCAGGTCAGGCACGGCGCGCCTCCGCGGGCTCCGTTTCCAGGAGGAAGCGGTAGAGGCTGGCAAGCGCCCGATGCTGCATGGAATGAATGGCCCCGACCCGCCGCCGCATCAGCCGCGCGATCTCGTCGACGGCCAGGTTGTCGATGAACCGCATGGTGATCACCTGCTGCTGCTCCTGGGTCAGCCGGTTCACCGCCGCGAGCAGCCGGCGGCGCTCCTCCGAGTGCTGCGCCAGCGCGGCCGGATCAGCATGCGGTCGGACGTCGCGGACCTGGTCGGTCAGCTCCATCGGCTCGCGCCCGGCGCGGCGATAGCGGTCGACCAGCAGGTTGTGGGCGATCCGGTACAGCCACGAGGAAAAGGCGACGCCCCGTGGGCGGTAACGATGGATCGAGTCGACCATCTTCAAAAACACCTGCTCCGTGAGGTCTTCGGCGTCGGCGTGGTGGCGTACGCGGGTGAACAGATAGCGATAGATCCCATCGAAGTGCCGGTCGTAAAGCTCGGCCAGTGCCCCCGCGTCGAGGGCCTGGGCGCGGCGGATGAGGGCGTCATCAGACGTCTTCAAGTCGCCTACAGCATATAACGCGCCTTCCGCCGAATTTGAACGGGCGCGTGCGCCTAACCTCTTATAATCACGTGCACCCGCGGTGGCTTTAGCTCAGCTGGTTAGAGCATCAGATTGTGGATCTGAGGGTCGAGGGTTCAAATCCCTCAAGCCACCCCAAAACGACCCGGTCCTAGACTTCAATCGTGCAGGTTGTTGGCCCTCCGGGTTGGGCGTTCCTGTTGGGGCTGGCCGTAATCGTGGCTATCGTCGTTCTAGTGGTGGTGCTGACCACCATCCGGAAATAGCCTCAG
>DATNNA010000170.1:0-7753 GCA_035602075.1 Binatus sp. (SeqCode)
TACCACCGCACGTTTCTTCAAGGAACGGAATGTCTCCGTCGAGCTGATCGAGATCAGTGGCGCGGTCGAGATCACGCCCTTGCTCGGCGTGGCGGATGCCATTGTTGACCTGGTCTCGACCGGCAGCACGCTGGCGGTCAACGGCCTGCGCGCCATCGAGACGATCCTCGAATCCGAGGCGCACCTGATCAGTCATCCCCGGCTGAGTCCAGAAAAGGCGGAGCGCAAGCGCCAGCTCGAGACGATGCTGGCCAGTGTGATCGCGGCACGGCGCAAGAAGTACGTGATGATGAATGCACCGGCCGACGCCCTCCAGCTGATCAAGAATGTCATCCCGGGCATGCAGTCGCCGACCGTGATGCCGCTGGCCGATCCCGCGATGATCGCGGTCCACGCTGTGGTGGACGCGGATGCGGTCTGGGCGCTGCTCGGACCGCTGAAGGCCATCGGGGCAACATCAATCCTCGTGATGCCGATCGAGAAGCTCATCCCATGATCGCGGTCGATGCGCTCCCCGCGCGGGGGACGGCCGCCTACCGCTCGCTTGTCGAGCGAGCACCGGTGCCCGAGGACGTGCGCGTGCAGACGCAGGCGCTGCTGCTGGAGGTCCAGCGACGCGGTGACGCGGCGCTCCTCGACCTGACCGAGCGGTTCGACGGTGTGCGCCTTCGCCAGACGAGCGTCTCCAGCCAGGCCATCCGGGCCGCGCTGGACAACCTCGATGCCGGATTGCGCAGCGCGCTCGACGTGGCCGCCGCGAACATCGAAGCGGTGCACGGCGCGCAGCGCTTCCGCGAGGAGCCGGTCGACGTCGTGCGGGGCGTGCGCGTCTGGCGGGAGTGGCGTCCACTCCACCGCGTCGGAATCTACGTCCCGGGTGGGCGGACGGTTTACCCGTCTTCCGTGCTGATGCTCGCCATCCCGGCCCGCCTTGCCGGCTGCCAGGAGATCGTCCTGTGCTCGCCGCCGCAGCGTGATGGACAGGTTTCTGCCGTGATCCTGGCGGCCGCTGGACTCGCGGGCGTGACCGAGGTCCACGCCATCGGGGGCGCCCAGGCGATCGCGGCCATGGCGTACGGCACGGAGTCCATTCGGCGGGTCGACAAAATCTTCGGGCCGGGCAGTGCCTACGTCACCGCGGCCAAGCTGGCGGTGTTCGGCGAGGCGGCGATCGACATGCCGGCCGGGCCCTCGGAGATCCTGATCCTGACCGACGGATCGGTGCCCGCTCCCTGGGTGGCGGCCGACCTGCGGGCCCAGGCAGAGCACGCGCCGGACGCGCGCGCGGTCCTGGTCAGCACCGACCCAGCCATCGCCGCTGACGTGCGCAACCTGGCGGACGGCGCGCTGGCCAAGCAGGTCCAGGTGCTGACCGCGACGACGATGGAGGATGCCGTTGACTTCGCGAACGACTTCGCGCCGGAGCACCTGACGCTCGCGTGCGGCGAGCCCGATCAATGGCTGGCGCGGATCTCCGCCGCGGGATCTGTGTTTCTCGGGCCGTACGCCCCCGCGGCGGCGGGCGACTATGCGACCGGGGCCAACCATGTGCTCCCGACCGGCGGCGCCAGCCGCTCCTTCAGCGCCCTCGGCGTCGACGCCTTCGGTCGCACGCTGCAGGTCCAGTCGCTGGACCGGGACGGCCTACGCCGGCTCGAGCCCGTGGTGGAGGCGATCGCCACAGCCGAGCAGCTGGCGGCCCATGCTGAGTCGGTCCGCGCCCGACACACGGGATCGGCCTCGTATCCGGGAATCAACGGTCCGCAGCCGCGCGGCGCGATCCAGTTGATGCAGCCGTACGAGTGGGAGCCACCGAGCGCGCGCATCGCGCGCGAGGCGGGCGTCCCCGAGGCCGACGTGGTCCGCTTCGACACCAACACGTCGCCCTGGCCGGGCGCGGCGCTCAGCGAGCTTGGCGCGCTCGCGTTGAACGAATACCCCGACACCAGCTACGGGATGCTCACCAGCGCGCTCGCAGCGTACACGGGTGCGCCGCCGGACGAAATCACCGTCGGCGCGGGCGCCGACGAGATCCTGGACCTGCTGGCGAAGGCCTATGTGGGCGCGGGCGATCGAGTCGTCCTCTCACGGCCCACCTACGCCATGTTTCGGATCGTCAGCGAGATGGCAGGCGGCCGGGTGGATGCGGTCCCCGGCACTGGCCTCGATCTCGACCAGGACCGATTCCTTGAGCAGTCACGTCACGCCCGGTTGACCTGGTTATGCAATCCGAACAACCCCACCGGTGAGCTTCTGCCGGCCGCCTTCATCGAGAAGCTGGCCGAAGAAACACCCGGGGTGGTCGCGGTCGACGAGGCCTACTTCGAGTTTTCAGGCGTAACGGGCGCCGCGCTGATCTCTCGATTTCCCAACCTCGTCCTGGTCCGCACGCTGAGCAAGGCGTTCGGGCTGGCGGGCGTGCGGGTCGGATACGCGCTCGCCGGCCCGCAGATCAGCGCCGCACTCCGCCGGGTCCGCCCTCCCGGGAGCATCAGCGTGGTCACCGAAGCGCTCGGCGTCCGCGCATTGCGCGACCTTGACGGGATGCGCGAGCGCGTTTCGAGGATCGTCGCCAACCGCGAAATGCTGTCCCGCGGGCTCACAGCTCTCGGCCTATCGGTGCACCCCGCCGCCGGGAATTTTCTCCTGGTCCACACCGGCGACGGGGCCGCGGCGTGGCTGCTCCGTCGCGGGCTCGTGGTGCGGACGTTTCCCAGCGCGTCCCCGGTCGCGGGATTCCTTCGGATCACCGTGAGGACCGCGGAGGAGAACGCCCGGCTGGTGGACGCCCTGTCCGCATGGAGGGCGCATGCCGGTTGAGCGCTCGGCGACGCGGAAACGGCGGACCAAGGAAACCGACGTGTCGGTGCGCCTCAACCTGGACGGACGCGGCACCGCGGAGATCGCGACCGGTGTTCCGTTTCTCGACCACCTGTTGAGCGCGTTGGCGATGCACGCCCGCCTCGACCTGGAGGTGAAAGCGCGTGGCGACCTCGAGGTCGACGCGCATCACACCGTCGAGGATGTTGCCGTCGTCCTGGGAGAAGCGGTGGCGGAAGCGCTCGGCGATCGATCCGGCATCGCCCGCTTCGGCGACGCCATCGTCCCGCTCGACGAAAGCCGGGCGACCGTCGCCCTCGACTGCGGCGGCCGTGGCTACGCATTGATCGACGTGCCGCTGCGCGGCGTCATGATCGGCTCGCTACCGGCAACCCTGGTCCCCCATTTCCTGGAGACCTTCGCGCTGCGCAGCGGCCTGACGCTGCACGTGATCGCCTCGGGACGCGACGACCACCACCTGGCCGAGGCGACCTTCAAAGCGCTTGCCCGCGCACTTCGCCAGGCCTGCGCAGTCGACCCGGCGCTCCGCGGTCGAAGCGCGAGCACGAAGTGATCGCCCTGATCGACTACGGGGCCGGCAACCTGCGCAGCGTGGAGAATGCCCTGGCGCGACTCAACGCCACCTGTGCGATCGCGTCGACCCCCCAGGATCTGGCCCACGCACGGGCGATCATCTTTCCGGGGGTGGGCGCGGCGGCGCCAGCAATGGCCGGGCTGCGAGAGCGCGGCCTCGACCAGGCCGTCACTGCGGCCATCCGCAACGGGGTTCCGTTCCTTGGGATCTGCCTGGGGATGCAGCTGCTCTTCGACTGGAGCGCCGAGGACGGAGCTGCCTGCCTGGGGATCTTTCCCGGCACGGTGGAGCGGATGAAGACAGACGAGAAACTGCCTCATGTCGGCTGGAACACCATCGAGCGCGTCCGTCCGCACCCAGTGCTGGACGGGGTGGAGGGTGAGGCCTTTTACTTCGTGCACTCCTACGTGGTCGTGCCTAGCTACTCCGCGGTCGCTGCCGCCGAGACCACCCACGGCGTTCCCTTCGTCAGCGCGATCGCCCGCGAGGGACTGGTGGGCGTGCAGTTCCATCCGGAACGAAGCGGGAGTGCCGGACTGCGACTGCTCGAGAACTTCCTCCGGTTTGCGGACGCCGAGGCCGCGGCCTAGTCGCATTCCAATGTTGCTCAAGCGAATCATCCCCTGCCTCGATACCGCCCGCGGACGGGTCGTGAAGGGGACGCATTTCCAGCAGTTGCGCGACCAGGGGGATCCGGTCGCCCTGGCCCGGAAATATTCCGAGGAGGGCGCGGATGAGCTCACCTTCCTCGACATCGACGCGACGTCCGAGGGCCGAGCGACGCTGGTTGAGCTCGTCGAGCGGACGGCTCATGAGGTCTTCATTCCTTTCACGGTTGGCGGTGGCATCCACGACGTCGATGAGATCCGGATGCTGCTGCGCGCGGGCGCCGACAAAGTTTCCATCCAGACGGCGGCAGTGCAGCGGCCCGAGCTGATCACCGAGGGCGCGCGCGCGTTCGGCTCGCAATGCATCGTTGTGGCGATCGACGCGAAACGTGTCTCCGGGAATGGATGGATGGTCTTCACGCACGGAGGGAGGACGCCGGCCGAGCTCGACGCGGTCGGGTGGGCGATCGAAGCACAGCGCCGAGGCGCCGGTGAGATCCTGCTGACGAGCATCGACGCGGATGGCACGCGGGCCGGCTATGACCTCGAGCTCACACGCGCCGTGGTCGACGCCGTGCAGATCCCCGTGATCGCCTCCGGTGGCGCCGGTCACCCCAAAGACCTCGTCGCGGTGCTCACGGAAGGGAAGGCCGACGCCGCGCTGGCCGCCTCGATCTTCCATACGGGGGCGTTCCCCATCCCACAAACCAAGGCCTACCTCGCCGGCCATGGCATCCCGGTGCGAATTTGAACGCGCCTGAGGTCGCGGGCCTGACGTTCGACGAGCGTGGCCTGATCGTCGTCGTCGCGCAGGATGGCGCGACCGGCACCGTCTTGATGGTGGCGTACATGGATCGGGAGGCGCTGGCCCGTACGGTCGAAAGCGGCGAGGCCCATTTCTGGAGCCGCAGCCGGCAAACCCTCTGGCACAAAGGCGCGACCTCGGGCAATGTGCTGCACGTCGAGGGGATCCAGGCCGACTGCGATGCCGACGCGCTCCTCCTCTCGGTTCATCCCTCCGGTCCGGCGTGCCACACGGGGCAGCGCTCGTGCTTTGCCGAGCCGGTTACGATCCTCGACCAGCTCGATGCCACTCTGCGCGACCGAGAGGCGCAACGACCTCCGGGTTCCTACTCCGCGAAGCTGTTCGACGGCGGGCGGACTGCGATCCTCCGCAAGGTGGGAGAAGAATCGGTCGAAGTCCTGCTCGCCGGCGCGGGAGAAACCGACGAGGCGCTAACGAACGAAGTGGCCGACCTGTGGTTTCACACGGCGGTGCTGCTGCGCGAGCGTGGACTCAGCCTCGACGCAGTACTCCGAGTCCTGGCGCTACGGCATCGGGCCGCGCCACACTGACTACGCTGGAGCGGTCGCGAGCTGGGCCAGCGGAGGCCCCAGCACAATCCCTTCCCGCGAGATCTCATAGGCCCTCACCTCGGGTTCGTGATGACTGGCTCGGGTCTTGACGACCGTCAGGGCGCGCGTGATTCGCGAGTCGGTCCGGACGTACTGAAGGAGCAGGACGTTATCGGACAGGTGCGACATCCCGTGCTCGGAGATACGGGTGACCTCGAAAAGCTCGGGCACCTCGAGGGTCATGAACAGGCTGACCCCTTTGCGGACTAGCCGCTGCGTCAACGAGTACATCCATTCCCGAAACCGGATCGGATCGCCGATCGTGAAGTAGAGATCCGCCAGGCTATCGATCAGAACGCGCTTCGCGCCGGTCTTCTCGATAAGGTCGAGCAGCTCATAGACCCATTCGTCGATGTAGACGTCGACCGGCGAGCGGACCATGAGGTGCACGCGGTCGTTGTCAAGCGACCACCCGAACCCCTCGACGATGCGCGCGAGCTGGACTCGATTCTCCTGGAGCGTGGCGATCACACCCGGCTGCCCGCGCTCGGCGCCCCGAAAGATGAAGTGGAGGCCGATGAGCGTCTTGCCCACGCCGGACGGGCCACACACCAGGGTCGTGGAGCCGGGCCAGTAACCGTCCCCGAGCAGCTCGTCGAGGGCGTCCACCCCCGTAGATTGTCGCTCGAGGCTCAGCGCATAGTCGGAGCCGTCGAGTGAATCGGCCAACCGAGGAAAGACATCGACACCGGACGGGCTGATGCGGTAGGCGTGCTCCCCAGCGGCAAAGCCGCCGCCCCGCAGCTTCAGAATCTCCAAAATTCGAGTCTGCCGTTCGGCCATGCGCCTGGTACTGAGCGCGATGATCGCATCGGCCACCGCGAACTCCGGAGCGCTCGTCGAGTCGGACGCGTCGTACTCGCCAACCCAGAACGACGATGCGGCCAGGGCCGTCAGGCGACCGGCAAGGTCGTGAAGAAAGCGCCGGAACTCGGTCTGGTCGGCCGCAAACTCGTGGAGCGCCTTGAAGCTGTCGATCGCCACCAGGCCGGGGTGATGCTCCTTGATCAGGTCGTCGATCCGCGCCAGCACTCCGGCCAGACCGTGATCCAACACGGCACCCCCCAGGTCCTCGTAGAGCACGCGTTTTCCGATGGCCTTCGCGTCGAAGAATTCGAGCGACTGGCCATACCGGATGACCTTGTCGAACGGCTCCGACACCGTGGAGAGATACAACGCCGGCCGGTCGACCGTCGCGTTGCGGAAGATGTACTGCTCGACCAGGATGGTTTTGCCGGTCCCCGGCGCGCCGATGATCAAGTTGATCGCGTTGGCGGGTAGTCCACCATGGAGGATGCTGTCGAGCCGTGGCTGGCCGCTGGAAAGGCGCTCGGTCACGTCACCCTGGCCCTGCTGACGGACCGAGCCAGCGCGCTCGTGCCCAGCAGGTCGCGAACCGTCGAGATCAATCGAAGCGGCTCGATCGGCTTGTTGAGGAAGGCGCTGGCCCCAACTTGCAGGGCCTCGTCCGCGCTGTCCAGGGCCGACACGGCGAGCACCCGGGTGCCGACCCTTGCTGTGAATTCGCGACACAGGCGAAAACCGGCGCCGCCCGAAATCAGGAGATCGAGCACGACCAGGTCGGGCGAGCGTTCTTCGAATTGCAGCCGGGCCTGGGTAGCGTCGAGCGCCGTCGCCACCTCGTAGCCCTCCGTCCGCAGAAAGTACTCCGACAGCTCAGCCGCGTACGGGTCCCGCTCGGCAATGAGCACCAGGGGACGAAGCTCTTCCTTCTCGCCGCCCCCCTCCGACGGAAGCCGGCCCGATGCCAGCTCCTGGCTCAGGATGCGGTGAGCGTCGGCCGCGCTCATCCCGGACTCGATCTGCCGCTTGATGAACCGGAGCAGTTCTAGCTGGTTCCGGGAGTAGAGCCGCTGCGCGCCACCGCTCCGATGCGGGACGACGATCCCATAACGGTCTTCCCACGCCCGAAGGGTGGACGCCGGGACATCCAGCATCTGAGCCACGGCGCCGATACTGTAGACAGGCTGCTCACCGGCCGCACCCACGGCTCTTTAGTATGAGGGTCGCACTAGTGCTTACGCAATACCTACACATATCTTCGTAGGGGCTGAATTGTATTCTCTCTTGCCAAACCGGCAGCCCTCCCCTATGCTCTCTGAGCAACTATTGCGGAACTTGTGAGGGTGAGGATGTCCATACGACCGACCGATGCGTGTCCGTATCCAAAGCCGTTTACGGCCGACTTCAACGATTGTCCGACGTATCAGACGCGGCATGCCATCGTGGTCGACTCCAATGACAAGCCGCTGCGCACGATCTGGTCGTGTCGGCACATGGAGACGAAGCAGGT
>DATNNA010000171.1:0-2930 GCA_035602075.1 Binatus sp. (SeqCode)
GGCCTGCGAGATCTTCAAGGTGCGCGCGCCCACTCGCGCCAGCGGCACGGTGATCTCGAAGGTCCAGGCCTTCTGGTCGAGACGCATCGGTGGCAATTCGGCAATGCCGTGCGAGAGGAAGACACGCCGAAGGTCGATCACCTCGCCCGCTGGGCCGACTAGCGGGAATTCGGCACTCCAGGGAGGATCAATCACTCGATGCGGCGAGGAAATCCAGGGCGGCCAGGTACCCCTCGAAGCCGAGGCCCGAGATCACGCCTTTCGCCGCCGCGGCCGTCACCATCCGATGCCGATCCGGCTCGCGGGCAAAGACGTTGGAAATGTGAACTTCGACAATCAGCTTGCCCGAGCCGCGCAATGCATCGGCGAGCGCCAGGCTGGTGTGCGAGAGCGCCCCGGGGTTGATGATGATGGCGTCGCTCGCTGCCCCCTGCTTCTCGATCCAGTCGATCAGCTGGCCCTCGTGGTTCGACTGCAGGCACGAAAGCTCGAACTCGAGCTCACGGGCACGTTCGGCGAGCAGCTTTTCCAGGTCGGCGAGGGTCTGCGTGCCGTAGACCTCCGGCTCGCGCCGTCCGAGCGTGCCAAGGTTGGGGCCGTTGAGCACAAGGACCTTCATGCGGGGAGCACCTCCGCCAGTGATGCCTCGAGCACGGACGGATCGACCAACTGGCCATACTCCGCGCGACCGATCTCGCGCAGCAGAACCCAGCGCAACTCGCCGGCCCGCGACTTCTTATCGTGGCGCATCGCCTCGATGAGCTTCTCATGCGCGACGGCCGGCCGGTCGGCGAGCAGGCCGGCATCGCGCAGGAGGGAGTGCTGCACCTTGACGCTCTCTGGTGCGCACGTACCTGTTCGAACGCTGATCAGGGCCGCGACCTCCATGCCCCAGGCAACCGCCTCACCATGACGGAGCACCCCGAATCCGACGGCGCGTTCCAGAGCATGGCCGACCGTGTGCCCGTAGTTGAGGATGGCGCGAGCACCCACCTCCTGGGGATCCTGGGCGACCACGGCGGCCTTGATGCCAATCGCGCGACCAACGGCTTCGCGCACCGCAGACGGCTCGCGGCGAAGCACCGCTGGGAGGTTCGTCATGAGCCAGTCGACGAAGGAACGGTCGGCGATGATGGCGGCCTTGATGACCTCGGCCAGGGATGCCTGGTACTCCTCGTCCGGGAGGGTCGCGAGGTAATCCAGGTCGGAGAAGATCGCCGAAGGCTGGTGAACCGCCCCGACGAGGTTTTTACCGGCGGGCAGATTGATCGCGGTCTTGCCACCGATGCTGCTATCGACCATGGCCAGCAGCGTCGTCGGAAGCTGCATATAGCGGATCCCGCGCATCCACGTGGCCGCCGCGAAGCCGGTCACGTCGCCGACCGCGCCGCCGCCCAGCGCGATCAGGACGCCCTGCCGATCAATGCCGGCGGCGGCAAGCGCCTCATAGATCTCTGCCAGTACCTGGGGTTGCTTGGCGGCCTCGCCTGACGGCACCAGATGCAGCCGCGCGGAGATGCCGTCGGATGCCAATGCATCGATCAGCGGCTGGGCGTGGGGTCCCGCGATAGCGTTGTCCGTCACGATGAGGACACCCCCATCCTGCCCTCCCCCGTAGAGCGGGGAGGGATTTAGTTTGCGCAAGGAGGCCGGCACCAGATGTGTGAGACCGTAGCCCACCGTTACTTCATGGGGTGAGCCCGGTACATCAATAAGGATGCGCTGCAGCCCTCCACCCGAAAGCCGACCGTGGACTTGCTCGGCAACCTCGACCGGGTCGATGCCATCGGTCTGGACGACCACGTCCGCCTCGAGGTAGCGCGATAACCGGGCCGGCAGCAGCGAGGCGATGACGGACGGCACGCCCGGCTGCAACAGCGGGCGATCGCTCGATCCGTTGAGCCGGCGGGCCAGCTCATCGGGCTCCGCGATCAGTGCCACGACCGTGTTGCCGCTACGGATGCGGGCCCAGTTATCCTCGCGCATCGGCGCGCCGCCGCCGACCGCGACCACCGAGCCGTCGCGCTCCAGCGCGCGTTGCAGGCAGCGCGACTCGCGCTCCCGGAATCCGGCCTCACCTTCACTGGAAAAAATTTCGGCCACCGATCGTCCCGCATCCGCCTCGATAACATCATCGAGATCCACGAACGGCCGCTCGAGCCGTTGCGCCAGGTGCGGACCCACGGTCGACTTCCCGCTACCCATGAAGCCGACGAGCACCACGTTGTTCAACGGCGCATCTCCTGGAGGTAGCCTTCGACGTTGCGGTGAAGTTCCCGCATGGAGTCGCCGCCAAACTTCTCCAGCAGCACGCCGGCCAGGACCAGGGAAACCATGGCCTCCCCCACAACTCCCGCCGCGGGGACCACGCAGATATCACTGCGCTCGTAGTGGGCCCGCGCCGGCTCCTTCGTCTTGAGGTCGACGGTGGCCAGTGGCTTGAGCAGGGTCGAGATCGGCTTCATGTATCCGTGCACAAGGAGCGGCTCGCCGTTGCTCACGCCCCCAGTCAGTCCGCCGGCGCGATTGGTCTCGTGCCTCAGGCGGCGATTGTCGTAGACAGGCACGTCATGGACCTCCGAGCCGGGCAGGCTCGCCCCCTCCACCCCATCGCCAATCGCGACCGCCTTGCAGGCCGGGATGCTGACGATCGCCTGGGCGAGCAATCCGTCGAGCCTGGTGTCCCACTGGCGGTAGCTCCCAAGGCCGGGGGGCACGCCATCGGCGATGACGGTGAACACGCCGCCGAGTGTGTCGCCGCGTTCGCGCGCCGCATCGATCGCGCGCACCATCGCCTCGCCGGCCGCCGCATCCGGAGAGCGGACCGCAGAGGATTCAATCTCATCCCACGGGATTGGTGAAGGCACGGTCGCCTCGATACCCCCGATGGAGCGTGTGTAGCTACGCACCTGCATGCCGAATTCCCGGAG
>DATNNA010000172.1:0-3167 GCA_035602075.1 Binatus sp. (SeqCode)
ATCAGCATCTCACCACCGGCTGCCTTGCGCACCGCGGTGACGACCTCGCTCGAGGCCCGGGACTTTGGCAGAAATACGGAGGCGCCCGCCTGGACCGCGAGCAGCAGCGCGTCCTCGCTCTCATCGCCGCTCACAAACACCAGGCTCGGATGGGGATCTTGAGTACAGATGGTTTCACCGGCCTGGGCGCCCGTCCCGTCGGGCAGCCGGAAGTCCATCACCACGACGTCGGGGCTATCCGCCGCGGACATGGCGACGGCATCTTTTACCGTCCCGGCCACGCCGATCACCTTGATATCGCTCTCTCGATCGAGCAGCGCCTGGATGCCCTCGGCCACCAATTGATGGTCCTCGACCAGCAGCACTCGGATTGGTTGTGGCATTACTCCCCGTGGTCCCGCTCTGGGTAACGCCCAGAGCACCGGCTCCTTGCGAGCGCAGGTTCGACCTGCAAATGTTGGTTTGCCGGGCTTACGCGGCTTTCTTGTGCTTTCGCGCCGCCGACGGCTTGCGGGCGATCGCCGGGCGTGCCCGGCGCTTGCGGGGCGCAGTCTTGTGGTCGCCCTCCGGCTGCTCGGCCGGCGCGACCGTGCGGTCGCGCTCCAGGCGCTCCAGGCCCGTGCTGACCTTCTTCAGTCCAGCCTGCAGGTCGTCAACCCGGTGACGGAGGATGCTCGCGCTGCGCTTCTTTGCCCCCCGAAACCACTTTTCGAGGCGGGCATCGGCATCGCGCAGCATGGCCTCCATCCGGTCGGCAGAACGCGAGCGGGTCACAATGATGAAACGGTCCCCCCGCCACGACCTTGCGGACAAGCCGCGCAATTTCCCTCCCCCGCGTACGGGGGAGGGCAGGGTGGTGGGGTCTTAGAGCCGCAGGGGCCGAGGCCGAGCGAAGATCGCCGCGGGCTCGTCCTTCCAGACGGCGGGCTGGACATCGATGTAGAGCTCGATCTCATTGCCGTCCGGATCTTCGATGTAGAGGCTGTGGGTGATGGTGTGATCCGCCGTGCCGACCAGGCGGGCGCCCGCCGCCACCAACTGGTCTCGAGCCTCCCGAAGCTCGGCGTCGGTTTCTCCGATCTTGAGTCCGAAGTGATACATCCCGACCCGGCGGCCCTTCGGGATCGGCGTGGCGTCCTCCCCCACCTCGATCAAGAGCAACTCGTGGTGCGTGCGGCCGGAAGAGAAGGCCGCGGCCGGGAAACCGATCTCTTCGCCCGGCACCGAGATCTCCTTCCAGCCCAGCAGGTCGCGATAGAAACGGCGAGAGCGATCGAGATTGCGAACATAGAGGACGAGGTGGCCGAGCTCCTTGACTTGCATGACGCTCAGAATAGTCGCGTGGTTGACCCACTCGAGTTCACGGTCCGGTGGCCCGTGCGCGGTTACGAGCTGGACAGCCGCGGGCACGTGAACAACGCGGTCTACCTCAGCTGGGCCGAGGAGGTCGCGACCGCGCACGCCGAGGCGGCGGGATACGGTCGGGACTGGTCGGCCAGCCGCGGCGGCGGCTGGGTGATTCGGCAGACGGAGATCACATATCACCAACCGGCCGTGTATGGGGATGAGGTAGAGGTAACGGTCAAAGTCGAACTCGTGAAAGGCGCCCGCGGCGTGAGGCGGACGAGCATCCGTCGGGTCGCCGATGGCACCGTACTGGCCGATGTCCTGACCGAGTGGGTCTGGGTGCGGCTGAGCGACGGCCGACCGGTGGCGGCCCCGCGCGAGCTAGTGGAACTGGCGGCGGCCGTTACCGAGGCGACGCTGGCGAAGCGGCGAGCGCGCTGACTTGGGCGGAAAGTTGCTCCGCCGGGGCGAAGCCGTGGTTGAAGTTGCTGACTCGTCCATCACCGGCCAACAGCGCGGTGGACGGTGCGGTCAGGACCTTGAACGCCGCCGCGGCGGCCGGTTGCCGGGATAAATCGACTCGCAGGACCCGAAGCGCGGAGCCGAACGTCGCCTCGATGGTTTCGATCGCCGGATACTGCGCGGTTCGGCAGACAGTGCAACTCGGGGTTGAAAAAACGACCAGCGACGGGCGGCCATCGGGCGAAGCGCCAAGGGCCGTCCAGAGCCCCTCCGCCGGCGCCGAGCGCAACCCCGCCACGCCACGACGGGACCACCAGCGCGCCGCGAGAACGGTGGCCACAACCGCGACCGCGGCAATCGCCAGGATGATGGTGCGCTCGACCATCTCAGGCCCGCCGCAAGATGCCGCGCCGATTCAGCTGTGCCACGACGAAGCACAGGGCGCAGAAGTCGACGCTCGCATCGAGCGCGACCATGACCGCGATCGGAAGCGTGAGCACCCAGGCTAGGACCGGGTTGTCCGCCAGCAAGGACGCCGCCGCGATCAGCCAGATGGTGCCGCCCAGAAGACGCGCGATCCGCCGGGTCTCGTGATCCTCGCGGACGTCGTCACGCTTGAGGATCCCGGCGGGCTCGAGCACACGCCACACCAGTTGGCGGACGACGTCGGCCGGCCACCAGAACCGGCCGGCCACCATGATGACCCCGGCCAGCGTCAGCAAGAGCGCGCCCGGGATGCCCTGCAGGATCAAGCCGGCCGCGACCAGCACGACCATGGTCCATTGGTGCGCCTTGCGTGCCGTGCGATCGTAGACGGGTGTCTCGGTGGAGGCTGTTGGCATACTTGACTCACTCGATCGACAAACTCAACAATCTGAGATCGTCAGTGTAGAGGCCAGCCGGGCACCCGGTCAAGCGAGACTTCGAATCAGCTAGGTAACGGAGGATCCCCAGCTAGGCCCGTACCACCAGGATCGTCCCCGGCTCGGCAATCATCGAGCCCGCGACGCTGCTGATGGCGGTCAACTTGCGGCGCTCCTGGGCTCGCAGGAACTTCACCACGCGGCCGGCTAGCTCCGCCGGATCGCACGCGTAGGGTCGCCAGCGGTCTTTCGACGCCGAGCTCATACTGGCCACGAAGTTGAATTCGACGATATTGCCGTGAACCTGGTGGACGGCCTCGGCATGCACCACGTGCGATGGCACCAGAAAGACCGGGGGGCGGAATGCGGCGGTGGCCAGGTCCATGAACCCGAAGAAATACCAGAAGAAAAGGTCCTCGATCAGCCGCTCTCGCTTCACGAAGAATCGTTTCTGCAGGCGGCTAACCCGGCCATGCGGGTAGAGGACGCGGGCGG
>DATNNA010000173.1:0-3140 GCA_035602075.1 Binatus sp. (SeqCode)
AGCTTTTGCCGGCGAACCGTGGCCAGCGGCAGGTCGAGGCCCGCGAGCTTGCCGAGCGGCCCGGAGAGCGGGCCGGCCGCGATCATGACCGTCTCCGCCGCGACCGATCCGGTGGGCGTGGTCACGCCGCGAATGCGATCGCCCTGTCGAACGAAGCCGGTGACGGGCCGGCCCGTTTCGAAGCGCGCCCCGCTCGCCCGCGCCAGCTCGAGGGCCAGGCGTCGGGGTTCGAGCCAGCCGTCCCCCTGGCGGAAGCGCGCATTCACGATGTCCCCCGCCAGATACGGGAAGCGCTTGAGCGCTTCGGGGCCATCCAGCAGCTCGACATCGTCGAGTCCCCAGCCGCGCTGGGCGGCGACCAGGTCTCGCTGCGCCTTTGCACCCTCATCGGTCCGAGCCACGAACAGGTAGCCCTGGTGACGCAGGCCGAGGTCAAACGTCTGCTGGAGGTCGTCGAAAAACGCGACGCTCTCTCGGACCAGCTCGACCTCCTCGAGGTTGTCGAACTGGAGCCGAAAGGCGCCCGTCGCGACCGGGGTGGTGAGTGTCGCCAGCGCGGGGCGTTTTTCGAGCACGACCGTCCTGAGGCCGGCACGCTGGGCGAAAAAGGCGGTGGCGCAGCCGATGATGCCGCCGCCGACGATGACGAGGTCGGCGGTCTCGGCCGCTAGCGGACCTCGATGATCAGCATCTTGGTCGAGCCGCCGGGTGTGACGACCGAGACATCGTCGCCGACATGCTTGCCAAGCAGCGCCTTGCCGACCGGCGACTCGAGCGAGATGCGACCCTTGCTCGGTTCAGCCTCGGCGGAGCCGACGATGGTGAACGCCTCGTCGCCGTACTCGTCGTGGACCTTCACCGTCGAGCCGACCTCGACGACACCTTTCACGTGCTTGCCCTCGATGATGCTGGCGTTGCGCACCAGCTTCTCGAGCAAAAGGATCCGGCCTTCGACGAAGCCCTGCTCGTTCTTGGCGTCGTCGTACTCGGCGTTCTCGTTGATATCGCCGAACTCCTTCGCCTGGCGAATTCGCTCGGCAACCTCGGGCCGGCGCTTGTTGCGAAGCACCTCGAGCTCCGCCTGCAAGCGGTTCAGACCCTCCTGCGTGAGATATACGACCTTGTCGTTTTCCATGGTAGCCATCAAAAGCCGCCGTATTATACGGGATTCCCGGCGCGGCTTCGCTACCCCAAAATCTGGATCGTCAGCGGTGCCAGATTCTCGCGGACCCGGGCGCCGGCACCCATCGGAAGCATCACCAGGAAGAGGCCGTGGAGCGTGTAGGAGCCGGGTGCCAGCGTGCTCGACGTGGGCCAATCCGCCGTAAAGGTCGCGGTTTGGCCGGCCGGCAGCAGCTTGTGGCCGAAGGCCATGCACTGGATCGCCGGCACGGGCTCCTGCCAGACCTGCTGATGCTGGCTGTCCTCGGCCCAGATGTGAAGCGTCTGGACGCAGCCGATCTCATAATCGATTGGGCCGGTCACGGTGAGCGTGAGGTGAACCGTACCCCCGGCCGCTAGCCTGGCGGGCGAGGCCTCGCCATAGAAGGGGCCGTTCGTTCCGGAAACGGTGCCGGTCGGGCTCGGGCCCGGGCCGGCCGCCTGCGCGCCACAGCCGGCAAACAGGAGAGCGAGCAGCAGGACGCCGATCCGTTCCATACCAGTACGACGGGCTCGGGGCGGAAAAGTTCCTCGGTCAGGCCGCTTCGCACGACGCCGGGGCGTCGTCGATCTCGCCGTCGATCGAGAACGGGCCCGGATCGATCGCGAGCGCGGCGTCGAGGACGACCGTAACGTCCGCCGGCGTGGCGACGGACTGGACCATCGTCCGCAGGCGGGCGGCGCCCCGGAACCCGCGAAGGCCCCAGGCGATGAACTTGCGCAGCAGGCGCGGGCCGCGTTCCGGGCCGTAATAGTCGAGCACCAGGTCGCAATGCCGGCGGACCAGTGCGATCTGCTCGATCCAGGAGAGAGCGGGGATGGACTCGCCCGTCGTGAGTCGAGCCACGGTCTGTCGCACCAGCCAGAAGTTGCCGAGGATGCCCCGGCCGAGCATCACGGCGTCGACGCCGGTCTCGTGGATGCGCCGGGCGGCATCGTCGGCGGTTCGCAGATCGCCGCTGCCGGCCACCGGGATCTTGACCGCCGCCTTGACCTGCGCGATCGCCATCCAGTCGGCGGAGGGATCGTAGCGCTGCGAGCGGGTGCGGCCGTGCACGGCGAGGCCCTGGATGCCGGTCGCCTCCAGTCGCGTCGCCATCTCGAGGTAGTTGCGCGTGGCGAAGTCCCAACCGAGGCGGATCTTGACCGTGACCGGCACCGACACCGCACCGACCACGGCTTCCGCGACCCGGCAGGCGCGGTCGGGATCGCGAAGCAGCGAGGACCCGCCGGAGGTCTTGACGACCTTGGGCACCGGGCAACCCATATTGATGTCGACGATGTCCGCGCCGGCCTCTTCCGCCATCCGGGCGGCTTGCGCCATCACCCCCGGGTCGCCGCCCATCAGCTGGACCGATACCGGTCGATGGTCCCAGCGGAGGTCCATCAGCCGGAACGACTCGCGATGCTGCCGGACGAGCGCCTCGCTGCTGATCATCTCGGTGCAGGCGAGACCGGCGCCGAATTCGCGCGCGATCTTGCGGAAGGGCGCGTCGGTCACTCCCGCCATGGGGGCGACGTAGACCGGTGAGTCGATCGTGTAGGGACCGATTTTCACGGGGCCACCAGCCTATCAGTCCTTCGGGCGCAAGCGGAGCTCGAGCAGCAGCGCGATGACGCCCAACATCAGGATGGGGCCGACGTTCTGCGAGTTGATGAAGATCGCAAAGAGGGTGGCGGCGGCGATGAAGATCGCGGCTGGGTCGCTGATCGGCGAATTTGATTCGGGCTTGAGCGGCGGGGTTGGCCCGGGCTTCGCCAGCGGGGCCTCGTCAGGCATTGAGCTCGTGAATCATCCGGAGTCCCTCCAGCATCAGCCGCTGATCGACCAGCTCGATCACGGGTGTCTCGGCCGCGATCAATCCCGCCATGCCGCCGGTGGCAATCACCCGCGGGTTCTCGCCAAGTTCCTTCTTGATACGAGCCACCATTCCCTCCACCTGGGCGGTGAAGCCGAAGATGATGCCGGCCTGCATGCT
>DATNNA010000174.1:0-26062 GCA_035602075.1 Binatus sp. (SeqCode)
AACGGCATCGAATACTCGATGCTGCAGAGCTACGCGGAAGGATTCGAAATCCTGAAAGCCGCGCCCTTCGGTTTCGACCTGGCGCAGCTCGCTCGACTCTGGAACCACGGCAGCGTGATTCGATCCTGGTTGCTCGAGTTGGCGCAAACTGCCTTCGAACATGACCCCGAGCTCGCCCACATCCAGGGGTATGTCGAAGACTCGGGTGAGGGCCGGTGGACTTTAGAGGAGGCACTCGAACATGCCGTGCCGGCGCCGGCCCTTGCGATGAGCCTCTTCATGCGCTACCGATCCCGGCAGGATGATTCGTTCAGCGCCAAGGTCATCTCGGCGCTGCGCAATGAGTTTGGGGGACACCCCGTCAAGACGGAGTAGCCGATGGCGCAAGCAACCACCACGCTCACCCAGAACGTATTGCGAGAAGGGCTGATTCTGCCCCGCACGCCGGACCCGGCGGCGATGGTGATCTTCGGCGCCTCCGGGGACCTGACCGCGCGCAAGCTAATGCCCGCGCTCTACAACCTGGCGCTCAACCGCTATCTCCCGTCCGGATTCAGCGTGATCGGCGTCGCTGACACCGCCATCACGGAAGACGAGTTCCGCGCCCGCGTGGAGCAGGCAGTGCAGAAGTTCTCGCGGAGCCAGCCGGTCGACCGCGCCGTCTGGCAGAGCTTGGCCGAAGGGATCTCCTACGTCCGGATGCCCTTCGACGACCAGGAGGGTTACGGCCGGCTGGCCGCCGAGCTCGAGCGGTTGGATCGCGAGCGGGGAACCGCCGGCAACCGGGTCTTCTACCTGGCGACCGCGCCGCAGTTCTTTTCCGTCATCATCGACCGGCTCGGGGCGTCTGGCATCGCCAAGGGCGGTGAGGGCTGGAAGCGCGTCGTCATCGAGAAGCCATTCGGGAACGACCTGAAAAGCGCCCAGGCCCTGAACCAGGCGACGCACACCGTGTTCACCGAGCAGCAGATCTATCGCATCGATCACTACCTGGGCAAAGAAACAGTGCAAAACGTCCTGGTGTTTCGCTTTGCCAACGGGATCTTCGAGCCCATCTGGAACCGGCGCTACGTCGACCACGTGCAGATCACAGTGGCGGAGGACATCGGTATCGAACGGCGTGGCAAGTACTACGAGACCGCCGGCGCGCTGCGCGACATCTTCCAGAACCACCTGATGCAGCTCCTCAGCATCGCCGCCATGGAGGCGCCCCCGAACTTCGACGCCGACAGCGTGCGCGATGAAAAGGTCAAGGTTCTCAAGTCGATCCACCCGATCGACGTCGCGACTGACGTCGTGCGCGGCCAGTACGGCCCCGGTTGGGTCGGCGGCCAGCAGGTGCCCGGCTACCGGCAGGAGATGAACGTTTCACCGACGTCGAACACAGAGACCTTCGTCGCGGTCCGGCTCAAGATCGACAATTGGCGCTGGGCCGACACGCCGTTTTACTTGCGTACCGGCAAGCGGTTGCCGAGCCGCGCGTCCGAGATTGCGATCCAGTTCAAGAACCCGCCGCACCTGCCCTTCGCCAAGACCGCCGTCCAGGAGCTGACGCCCAACGTGCTGGTGATGCGCATCCAGCCGCACGAGGGGGCGTCGCTGAAGATCGCGGCCAAGATCCCGGGGCCGGTGATGCGGCTACGAACGGTGAACATGGACTTTTTCTATGGCTCATCCTTCATGGTCGAGTCTCCGGACGCGTATGAGCGCCTGGTGCTCGATTGCATGTTGGGCGACGCGACCCTCTTTGCGCGAGAGGATGAGGTGGAGCGCGCCTGGGCCCTGGTCGACCGGATCGAGGCGGGGTGGGCGTCGGAGCCGCCACCGGCATTCCCCAACTATGCCGCCGGCACCTGGGGGCCGCCGGAGGCTGATGCGCTGATCGAGCACGATGGGCGGCGCTGGAGGCGGCCATGAGCAACGAGCACACGGAGCTCAGCACCCAGTCCTTTGTCGACGTACACGCCATCCAGGATGAGCTCGACCAGGTCCGCTGGGGCCTGCACGCCGACGGCGAGGGGAGCGAGGCGGCCGAGCACGCGGCGGCCGAAGCCCGCGCCAGCGTCTGCAACCTGATCACGGTGGTGGGCAATGAGACCGAGCGCGGCGCCGTCACCAGCGTACTCGACCGGCTCTCGGTCACCAACCCTTCGCGGACGCTGATCCTCCTCGCCCAGCACACCCGCGAGGCCGACAAGCTGGAGGCCGAGGTGTCCGCGCAGGAGCGCAGCGAAAGCGGCCACCGGGTCAGCACGGAGCGCGTGATCCTGCATGCGCACGGCGAGCCGGCCCGGCACCTGGCCAGCCTTGCGGCGCCACTGCTGATCCCCGACCTTCCCGTCACCCTCTGGTGGCCGGGCCGGCCCCAGTTCGATAACCCATTGTTCGATGACCTTTGCGAGCTGGCCGATCGTCTGGTGGTCGACACTGACGAGGGCTTCGACGATGGGGACCTGACCCGCCTTCTCGGGGTGGCCCGCCGGCCGAAGGCACGGGCGTCCATCGGCGACCTCAACTGGCTGCGGCTGATCGCCTGGCGGCACGTCGCCGCGCAGTTCTTCGACATGCCGGGCATGCTCGAACGCCTGGGCCACATCCGGGGGGTGTCCATCCTTCACGGCAGCGATGGGTCGACGGCGCAGGCGCGATTGCTGGGGGGCTGGGTCCGCAGCCGGATGGCAACCGTCGGCATCGAGGTGCCGCTGGAATTCCGACCGGATGATTCGCTCGAGCACGGTGTCCGTCAATTCCTCATCTATACCGGCGGCGATGAGGGCCCCGCTCGTTTCAGCATGAACCGGCATCGAGGAGGCCGGCTCTCGACGCAGATCCGGCTTGGTGATCAGGACCTTGCTGAGCGAACCGTCCGTTTGGAGTCGCGTGCAACCGAGGAACTGCTGGGGATCGAGCTGACCCTGCCGGGCAATGACGTGCTCTTCGAGAAGGCGCTGGCGGCCGCGCTCCAGTAACGTGGTCGCCGCGCTCACCCCGCTGGTGGTCCCCGGACCAGCCGAGCTCGCCGAGGCCGCCGCGTCATGGACCGCCGAGCGCATCATCGGCGCCGTGGCCGCGCGCGGCGCCTGCTACGTAGCACTGGCCGGCGGCGAGACGCCCCGGGGTTGCTACGAGCGGCTCGCCCAGCCGCCGCACCGCGATGCCCTTCCCTGGCCGTCGGTCTTCGTCTACTGGTCGGACGAGCGGCAGGTGCCACTCGATGATCCGGCCAGCAACTACGCGATGGCGAAGGCGGCGTTGCTCGACCACGTGCCGATCCCACCCACGCAGGTCTTTCCCCTGGTCGGGGACCCGACGCCCGCCCTGCGCCGGATTCCGCTGGATGCCCGCGGCCGCCCGCGGTTCGATCTGATCCACCTGGGTCTGGGCGACGACGGGCACACAGCCTCGCTGTTTCCCGGCAGCCCGGCCTTGAAGGAGGCGCGGGCGCTCGTCGCCGTCGTTCACAACGCGCCGAAGCCACCGCCGGAGCGCCTGACCCTGACGTTATCCGTGATCAACGCGGCTCGAGCGGTGCTCTTCATGGTGCAGGGAGCCTCCAAGCGCGACGCGCTGGCGCGGGTGCTCCAACGGGATCCGGCCCTCCCGGCGAGCCTGGTCCGGCCGGTCGATGGCGAGCTGCAGTTCATCGTGGACCGCGCCGCCGCCGGGACCTAGAAAACTCCCTCCAGCGGGCGGGCACACGGTTCCCTCCCCGCTCGCGGGGGGAGGGGAGGGTGGGGGCTCGCGGTTACTCCCGGACTATAACTAAACTTGTTTCTTGACATGCCCAACTCTGCGTGACAATCTTGTTACGCAGAGACCAACGCAATACACGTCAGGGCAGGGAAAGCAGCAATGGCGATCGCGGGGGCGAATCGTTCGGCCGTCGGCCACGGCCATCGGCTCGACCGCCGTAACCGGCGGCGGAAGACCCGGGCAGCCGCCGTTTGGGTGGCGGGCTTGGGGGCCTGGAGCGTCTGCTTCCTGGTCCTCGGCTGGCTGGTAGCGGCCGGGGTCTACGGCCTGGTGAACCCATGAGGCGCTGCTACGGGCGCCGCCACTTGTACCGGCACACGGACTATCACCTCCGCCAGTGGCACCGCCGACGCCGCGCCACGCTGCAGCGGAACGTCATCGTCGGCATCATCGCCATGGTGACGTTGCCGCTGATGACGGTCCCGGCCATCGCCGCGCAGACGATCGGGGAGCTGCCCACGGTGACCGGGCTCTCGTCCACCAGCCTGCCGCAGGACATGCTGATCTTCGACCGGCGCGGCAACCTCCTCGCCGATGTCGGTGACCAGGGCGACCACCGCGTCGTCGTTCCGCTCGGCTACATCTCGCCCAACGTGATCAACGCCACCATCGCCGTCGAGGACCACAGTTTCTATTCGAACAGCGGTGTCGACTTCGGTGCGGTCGTGCGTGCGGCGCTCGCCGACTATTCACACCGCGGCATCAAGCAGGGTGGCAGCACCATCAGCCAGCAGCTGGTGAAGCAGCTCTTCATCGGCCCGCATCCGGACAACTCGATCCAGCGCAAGGCGAAAGAGGCGGCACTGGCGCTCGAGCTCAATCGCAACTACTCGAAGCAGCAGATCCTCGAGATGTACTTGAACACCATCTTCTATGGCAGCCAGACCTACGGCATCGAGGCGGCCGCGCATAGCTATTTTCAAACCAACGCGCACGACCTTACGCTGGCCCAGGCCAGCATGCTCGCCGGGTTGCCCCAGGCGCCGACGCAGTACAACCCGCTCATCAACCTGGCGGCGGCCAAGCAGCGCCAGCTCGCGGTGCTGGCGGCGATGGTCGACAACCATTACATCAGCCAGAAGGAAGCCGACGCGGCCTACGCGACAAAATTGCAAATCTATCCGCCGGTCAACCATTTCCAGGCGCCCTACTTCGTTGACTACGTGCTGAAGACGTTGCGGCAGCAGTACCACATCGAGCCTACCGACCGGCGCGGCTATCGGGTCTATACGTCGCTCGATCTCAACCTGCAGTTGATGGCGGAGCAGGTGGTGCGCGATCAGATCGCGCAGAAGGGCAATTACTACAACTTCCACGACGCGGCGCTCGTCAGCATGGATCCGAAGACCGGCGAAATCCTCGCCATGGTCGGCGGCGCTGACTACAACCGGCCCGGCGGCTGGATCAACATGGCGGACACCCCGCGACAGCCGGGGTCGACCTTCAAGATCTACACGTACACGGCCGCGATCGAGAGCCGCAAGTTCAACATGACCACCCCTATTCTCGACGCGCCCCTGGTCTTCCCCACCTGGGGCGGGGACAGCGGCTTCGAGCGCTACATCCCGCTGAACTACGACCTGCGGTACCACGGGGTGCTCCCGCTGAAGATGGCGATGGGCAACTCACTGAACATTCCAGCGGTGAAGACGGAGCTGCGCGTCGGCCTCCAGAACGTGCTCAGCGTGGCGCGGCGGATGGGCGTGACCCACCTCACGCAGCCCGATGACAACTACTCGCTGAGCCTGACGCTCGGCGGCTACCCGGTGACGCCCCTGGACATGGCCACCGGTGTCTCGACCCTCGCCACGCTCGGGGTGCGTCACATGCCGGCGCCGGTGATCTCGATCAAGGACGCGACCGGCAAGGATGTCTTTACCTATGACCCGGCCAAGAACGAATATCGCGCCATCAGCGAAGAGGTCGCGTTCATCATTGGCTCGATCATGTCGGATGACCGCAACCGCTGCTTGTCGTTCGGCTGCAATGGCGACCTGACCCTGCCCGGCCGCCATGTCGCCGCCAAGACCGGGACCACCCAGGCCTTCCGTGACAACTGGACGATCGGATTCACCCCCACGCTGGCGACCGCGGTCTGGATTGGCAACCCGGATAACACCCCACTGAGTCACAACTCCACCGGCATCGTGGGCGCCGCCCCGATCTGGCACAAGTTCATGCAGCAGGCACTTGCCAGCACGCCCGACCAGTGGTACGCGAAGCCCGCCGGCGTGCACCAGATCGGCGACAACTACTTCTTGCCCGGTACGGAGTATGTGCGATCGACGGTGCTCGGCTGGCCGACGTGCCGATTCTGGAGCTACAACCCTTACAACCTGAGCTACGCCGACACCCTGGTCGACGGGGTGCCCTGCTCCCTCTGGTCGCCGCCGCCGCCACCGCCGCCGGCACCAGCGCCGGCTCCGGCCCCTGCACCGAAGCCAACGCCAAACCCCCAGCAGCAGAACTGATTCCCCCAATCTGGGGGAGGGTAGGGTGGGGGTTCATAATCGGGTGGCGTGCACCCGGCATGGCATCGATGCGGCTGCGCGGCCCTCATGGCGATCGGGCTGGCCGGACTGACGGCTGTCGCGGCGGCGGCCGGCGATGCCCATCCTTCCATGGCTCCGCTGGAGATCCGCATCCTCGGCGCGAACGGAGAGCTGCGAGACTTCCTCGCCCGGTCAGCGGACGACCGACGCGGCGCCGTCGCACTCGTCAACCAGATTGACGGCGCGATCAACGGCCCTGCCCAGGCGATCGAGGAAGCGGCCGTCATGCTCCCCCACTACCGGATCGATGTCAGCCAGCTCGGGCCGACCTATGTCACGGCCCCCTGGGCCCGGCTATCAGAAACCAGCTTCATCTATTTCCCCGGTGGGCAAGCCCCCAGTTTTATGGTTGTCGAGTTCACCCGGGGACAAGCCGCCCTGGAACAGCGGTGGATCCTACCCGATCCCGAGGTCGCCGCCCTCCTCGAGCGACATCTCCAGGGCCTGCGACCAATCGGCCTGGAACCGGCCGCGCGCGGGACGACCCCTGCACCGTGGAACATCGTGCTCGGGGCCCTGTTGCTCGCGGCAATCGGCCTGCGGCTGCTAGAGGACCGCGGGCGTTGGCGGCTCAGCGAGAAGGGAAGGAGCGTTGGAAAGGGGACTCACCAACGCTCCTTGAGGTCATCGGCGGCTCCTAACGCTCATTGATTCGCTGGCGGGTTACGTCTCGAATTCATCCCTCCCCCTTTGGGGGAGGACGGGGTGGGGTACACTGCCGGCTGGCATGCGTCCAGGGGTTTGCCTGATCTCAGCCTTCGTACTCGCAAGCTGCGGGTCACACGTCGCGACGACGGCACCGTCGGTGACCCCGATTCACGCAGTCAATGGCAGCCCCTCGCCGACCGCGTCGACCGCCGGTGGCGACCAGGACGCGGTCCTGGGCCCGGCGGGGATGACGCTTCAGCAGGAGATCGGTGCGGTCATGATGGTCGGCTTCAAGGGCCCGCTCACCCCGGCCGTTCTGCACGACTGGCGTCAGCACCAGTTCGGCGGGCTGCTCCTCGTTCCCGTCAACCAGAATGCCCCGAACGCCACCGCGATCCGCCAGCTGATCCAGTCGGTCCGTGGCGTGATGCTGCATCCACTCATGGCCGCGACCAACCAGGAAGGCGGGACGGTATGTTTCCTGGAAACCGCCGTGCCGTGTCTGGCGGGGGCACGCCAGGTCGCCCCGGAGGGGCTCACCGCGGTGCAATCCGAGCTGGCGACGATGTCGAGGGGACTGAAAACGCTTGGTTTCGACATCAACTTCGCGCCGGTCGCCGATGTTTGGGACGGTAACCATCCCTTCATGAGCGAACGGAGCTACGGCGAGAATCCGCAGGTCGTTGCCCAGGACGTGACGGCCGCCATCACCGGCGTGCATGCGGCGGGGATGTACGCCGCCGCCAAGCACTTTCCCGGGGACGGGAAACGTGACTTGAGTCCCTTTCGGGCCGCTATCGCTGCCCGCGTGGAGTTCGTCATGGTCGGGCATCTTGACGTGCCATCGATCGACGCGTCAGCGCCGACCAGCATGTCCGCGGCGGTGCTGCAACTCCTGCGCTCTGAGCTGGGCTATCAGGGCGTGATCATTTCGGACGACCTGCAGATGGGGGCGCTCAGCCCGCAGTATCCGCCGCCATTGGCCGCCGTTCGGTTCCTCAAAAACGGAGGCGACATGGTGATCGTCTCGCATGACATCGCGGTCGCCGACGCCAGCTACGCGGCGATTCACGCCGCGGTCTTGAACGGCAGCTATCCCCGCGCGCAGCTGGACGGCTCGGTCCAGAAGCTCCTCAGCCTCGGGCTCCGTTACATGCCCTAGTCGGGCGGCTCGGTCGCGACCTCCGCACCCATGGCGTGGTAGCCACCGTCGACATGCACGATCTCGCCCGTGGTGGCTGCACTGTAGTCCGACAGCAAGACGGCCGCCATCTTCGCGACGGGTGTCCGATCCTCGCTATTCCAGCCCAGCGGAGCGCGCTGTCCCCAGGTGTTTTCGAAGCGCTCGAAGCCCGGGATCCCTTTCGCGGCCATCGTCTTCAGCGGCCCAGCCGCCAGCGCGTTGACGCGAATGTGGTACTTGCCGAGGTCCCGAGCCAGGTACCGTGTGACCGATTCGAGCGCAGCCTTGCAGACGCCCATCCAGTCGTAGAAAGGCCAGGCCTGGGTGGAATTGTCGAAATCGAGCGTGACGATGCTACCGCCCTCCGTCATCAGCGGGCTCAGCGACTGGGCCATCGCCTTGAGCGAATAGGCGCTGGTCTGGAAGGCGGTCTGCACGCTTTCCCACGGAGCGGTCATGAAGTTGCCACCCAGCGCGTCGGCGGGCGCGAACGCAATCGCGTGGACGAACCCGTCGAGGCGGCCCCAGCGCTCCTTGAGTGTCACGGCAAGCGCGTCGATCTGCGGCTGGTTGTTGACGTCCATCTCCAGGATGTCCGGCGTTGGTTTCATCCGGCGGGCGCTCTTCTCGGTCAAGCTCATGACCCGGCCAAAGCTGGTGAGCACGATGTCGGCGCCCTCTTGCTGTGCCGTGTCGGCAATCGCGAAAGCGATGCTCGCTGGGGTGAGGACGCCGGTGACCAGGATCTTCTTTCCCTCGAGGATGCCGGGCATGGCGGGATTCTATCCGAGGCGGCTCGACCGGGATCGCGGCCTTACGCGACCGACGCGACCCGTGTCCGTGCCCGCTCGGCGCGTCCCGCGCGCCACTGGGCGATGGCCACGCTCACGATCAGCAGCAGGCCCGTCGCCACGTCCTGGAAATACTGCTGCACACCCAGCAGGTTCATGCCGTTCGAGAGGACCCCAAGAATGATGACCGCCAGGATGGTGGCGGTCACGGCGCCTTTGCCGCCGGTGGTTGCGGCGCCCCCGAGGAAGACGGCGGTAATAGCTTGCAGCTCCATGCCCTGCCCGTTCAGTGGCGCGCCCGACGTCGTGCGAGCCGCGAGCAGCACGCCGCCAAGACCAGCCAGCGTGCCCGAGATCGCGTAGATCGTTAGTCGCACGCGGGTGAGGTTGATTCCGGCGAGGCGGGCCGCGGTCGCGTTGCCACCCAGCGCATAGACCGTCCGCCCGAGGTCCATGTACTTCATCACGATATGACCCAGAACCGCGACCACGATCAGGATGACCAGGATGACGGGGATGCCGACGAAGGCATCGCTCTGGAAGAGCCGGCCGGAGCCGAGCCAGGTGAAGTCCGGCTTGGTGCCGACCCCCACGGGATAGCCATTGGGAGCGATGAGAAAGGCGACGCCGCGGAACGCCGCGAAGGTTCCGAGCGTGGCGATGATCGGGTTGACGCGCAGAAAGGCAACGATCGAGCCGTTCACGAGGCCCGCGATCAGGCCGGCGATCAGCCCCGCGACCAGCGCGTACTGCATCTTGCCCCAGGAGGCGTTCACCGCGAGCGCGGCCACGACGCCAGAGATGCCGGCGATCGAGCCGACCGAGATGTCGAGCGCTCCGGCGATGATCACGATCGATTCGCCAACGGCCAGCACGCCCAGCACGGCGATGTTCTGGCCGAGGGAATTTAGCAGGTTGCGTTGCCCGAGGAAGTATGGCGACTGCGACACGATCACGGCGATCTCGACGGCGAGCACGATCAGGAGCGACAGGTTTTCGGCGCCGACGAAACGGATGACCGGACGTAGCCGCGAGGCGGCGCTCGATAGGCTCCTCATGGTTCGCCCGGTCCGGAGGAAGCCGGCGTTGCTGGTTCTGCCAGCCCCTGCTCAGACGCCAGCTGCTTCTGGGCGGCAACACTATGAGAAAGATGCTCCGCCATCGCCAGCCCCAGGACCGCCTCTTCGGTGGCGCCCGGGCCGGGTAGCTCGCCGGCAATCCGGCCGTTCTGCATCACGTAGATTCGATCAGAAAGCCCCAGAATCTCGGGCAGCTCGGAGGAGATGAACATGACGCCGAGCCCCTGGTTGGCGAGGTCGTCGACCAGTCGGTAGATTTCGGCTTTGGCGCCAACATCGATACCGCGGGTTGGCTCGTCCAGGATCAGCACCTTGGGTTTGGCCGCCATCCACCGCGCCAGCACAACCTTCTGCTGATTACCACCGGACAACTTCCCCACTTCCTGGTCGAGCGACGGCGTCCGAACGTGCAGTTGCGTCACGTATTCACTGGCGGTCTGGCGCTCCAACCGCCGCCGGATGAAGTGAAATCGGCTGAGCCGTCGCAGAATCGCGAGCGAGGCATTTTCGACAACGCTGCGCATCATGACCAGACCTTCGCGCTTGCGGTCCTCGGGGGCGAGGCCGATCCCGGCACTGACGCCCTCGTCGGGATGATGGATGGAGGTTGGCCGACCATCGACGGCCACGCTGCCACTGTCGCGCGGCAGCTCGCCGAACACCACCTTGGCCAGCTCCGTGCGGCCGGCGCCAATCAGTCCGGCGAACCCTACCACCTCGCCGGCGCGGATCTCGAAGCTGACGTCTCGATGCCAGTTGCTGTGGATGTGCTCAGCTTGGAGGACCACGCGATCGGTTACGGCTCGACGGCGCTGGAAGACCGCGCTGAGGTCGCGACCAACCATCAGCTTCACGATCTCGGCCTCCGACAATCCGGAGGCGGGTTTGACAGCGACGAGTTGGCCGTCACGAAGGATGGCGACCCGGTCCGCCAGGCGGAGGATTTCCTTGATGCGATGTGAGACATAAATGATGGCCAGCCCGTCACCGCGAAGCTGACGAACGAGCGTGAACAGGCGATCGACTTCTTCGTCTGTCAGGGAGGAGGTTGGCTCATCGAGCGCGAGCACCCGCACGTTGGACTTCAAGGCCCGTAGGATTTCGATCAGCTGGCGTTGCGCGGATGACAGCATGTCGCCCATCAGGTTCATCGGCAACACCTTGGTGAACCCGTAGCGATCGAGGTCAGCTCGCACACGCGCCTCGAGTTCACCGAAGTCGATGAATGGTCCGCGGTGCGGCAGCTCACCCAGGTAGATGTTCTCGGCCACCGCGACACCCGGCACGATCTCTGGCTCCTGGTAGACGACGCGAACGCCGGCCCGGTGAGCCTCGAGCGGGTTCGCAAACTTCACCGGGTGGCCGGCGAGGCTCAACGTCCCGCTGTCCGGCTGATAATCGCCGTTGATGATCTTCAGCAGCGTTGACTTGCCGGCGCCGTTCTCACCCAGAAAGGCGAGGATCTCGCCGGGCCGGACATCGAGGGAGACATCGCGCAACGCCTGGACGTTGGGAAACGCTTTGCTGACGCCCCGGACCTCGAGTCCGGGGACGTCAGCGGGAGCGCCTGGCATGTCTGCCTACTTAGTGCACGGGAAAAGCTGCGCGTAGTCGGTTGGGTGAACGATGGTCGTCTTGGCGATGGTCGAGGCCGGCAGTGGGATATTGTTCTGGACCTTGTCCCAGAGCGCGTCGGCCGCCGCGATCCCCACGTCTTTACCGGAGATGAAGAGCGCCGCCTTGAAGCCGGAGGGCTGGTTGGCCGCCCATGGCTTGCAGGCCTCATAGGCGCCCAGCCCGACCGCGATGATGTTGTCGGGTTTGACCCCCGCGGTCCCTAGCGCGTTCAGCGTGCCAAGCACGCCTTCGTCGTTGCAGGCGAAGACGATCCAGTTGGTCACGTTTGGATGCGCGGTGATGATCGGGCCAGCCGCGGTTTGGGCGGCGGCCGTCTCCCCGGTGTAGGGGACCGGATAGATGCTGGAACTGGCGACCCCACCTGCCTGGATCTTCGACTTCTCGGCGGTGGTACGGTCGTTGCAGACGGAGAGCGTTTGGACCTCAACCGACAGCACGCCGACCTTCTTGCCGGAGGTGAGCCAGCCGGCCGCGGTCAGCAACTTGGCGGCTTCGTCGCCGACCTTGCCGCCCATGTCGGTGCCACTGAAGCCGACGAACGGAATCGGATTGCCCGATGAGTCCTTGATGGCGTCGTCCGTCGCGACCAGTGCCACCTTGGCGTCCGCCGCGGCCTTGGAGACTGCCGGCCCGATCGTCTGGTCGGGCACGGTGATCGCGATGCCTTTAGCGCCGGCCGAGATCGCATCATTGACCTCGCTGATGCCGGTGTTCGCGTCGAGCTTGGCGTTGTAGAGCTTGGCCTGGCCGCCTTTTTTCTCGATTTCGGCTTTGAAGGCCTGCTGCTGATCGATGAAGTACTGCTGGTCGGCGCTCTTGTTGATGCCGACGAAAAGCGGTTTGCTCGAGCTACCGCTCGGTGTGCTCGAGCCGCACGATGTCATGACCAGTGTGGCGATCACACTGAGGGCGGTCAGGGCGCCCAGCTTCCGCAAGACCCCCAGAGTCGACTGTTCCACGTTCTCCCTCCTTCCAGGCTCCTGTCGAAGCCCAGTCGCCGATGATGGTACCCGGTTCGCCGGGGTCTACGGGCCGTTGGTTGACCCGTAGCTCCTTGTCACCCATAATCGCATTAGTAATACTTATTGGCAAGAGGGGAAATGAGAAAGGTTGACGATCGCCCAGGGCAGGCTGGAGCTGCGGGCGCCCTGGGTGGCATCACGGTCCTTGATTGCACCCAGATGCTGGCGGGTCCGCTCGCCGGCCTGCGCCTGGGGGACCTCGGCGCTGATGTGTTGAAGATCGAGGCGCCTGGGTCGGGCGAGTTCAACCGGACCCATGGATTCGAAGACATCAGGGCGACAGGGGAGATGACGACCTTCCTCGCGCTCAACCGCAACAAGCGCAGCGTCGTCATCAACCTGAAGACAGCCGATGGGCTGGCGGTGATGCACGACCTGGTTCGGCAGGCGGACGTCCTGATCCAGAACTTCCGGGTCGGCACCGCGGATCGGATCGGCATCGGCTACGACCAACTCCACGAGATCAACGCCGGGCTCATCTACTGTGCCATTACCGGCTACGGATCCAAGGGACCTTATCGCAATCGGGCTGGGCAAGACCTGATCCTCCAGGGCTACAGCGGGTCGATGTGGTCCGTGGGCAAGCTCGGTGATCCGCCACTGCCCAGCGCCTTGTGGGCGGCGGACGTCATGAGCGGCTACCAGGCGGTGGTCGGCGTGCTTGCGGCCCTGCACGCCCGCGATACGACACACAGCGGCCAGTACGTCGAAGTCGACATGCTCTCCTCGGTCCTGGACGCGCAACTGCAGGAACTGGTCACCTATCTCAACTCGGGACGGCAGCCCACACGAATGAAGGAGGCGAGCGCGCACGCCTTGATCCCGGCGCCCTACGGGGTCTACGAAACCAGTGACGGCTGGCTCACCATGGCGATGTGCCATCTGCCCGACCTCGGTGAGGCGCTGGACGACGACTGGCTGCGGACCCTGAACCGCTACAACGACGGGGCCCTTCACCGCGATGAGATCTACGCCCGCATTCGCCCCCGCTTTGCCGAGCGCACCACGGCGGCGTGGTTGGAGATTTTGGAGCGGTGCGGTGTGTGGGCCGGGCCCGTCTACGACTACGCCCAACTGGAGGAAGACCCGCACGTGGTCGCCACCGGGATGTTCACGGAACAGCCGCAGGGCGATGGGCTGACGGTGCGAACCCTTCGGCCCCCGCTGGCGATGTCCGAAACGCCACTTACCATTCGGCGTGGTGCGCCTCCGCTGGGAGCCCACACAGCTGAGGTCCTGACCGAGAAGCTCGGCTACGATGCCAACCGGATCAACCAGCTGATCGCCGGCGGCGCTGTTGGCGCCGCCCCAGCCCCGCGCTCGCCCAAGGAGGAAGCGGTATGAGCCCCACAGACGGACACGTCCGGCTCGAACGGAATGGCCACGTCGGCGTGGTCACGATCGACCGGCCGGCAAAGCTCAACGCCATGACGGTGGCGATGGACCGCGAGATGAATGCGATCACCTACGAGGTCAACAACGATGATGCGATCCGTGCGGTGCTGCTCACCGGTGCCGGCGATCGCGCCTTCTCCGCCGGCAGCGACATCACCGATCTGGATGGTTACGGCACCAACTGGCAGTACCGAAACCGGTTCGATGCCGGAACCGACTACGCCCACGCCATCTGGCGAATGCGCAAGCCCGTCATCGTTGCCATCAACGGCTACGCGATTGGGGGTGGACTGGAGATGGCGTGTGCCTCGGACATCCGGCTCGCGACCCCTGCGTCGAGCTTTGGCGCCGGCGAGATCCGCTGGGGCTGGCACGGAGGATCCGGACAAACGCAGTTCCTCACCCGGGCGATCGGTCCCGGCCACGCCCTACGCCTGCTCTTGACCGGCGACCGGATCGACGGCACCGAGGCCCACCGGATCGGCCTCGTGCAGGAGCTCCTGCCCACGGAGCGACTACTGGACCGTGCCATGGAGCTGACGCGGACCATCGCGTCTCGGCCGCCGATCGCGGTCCAGTCCGCGAAAAACCTGGTCCGTGTGGCGCAGAGCGCCTCGGTCGAGGTTGGTCTTGCGTACGAGAACGACATGTTCTCCTACTTGATGTTGACGGCGGATGCCGCTGAAGGGCGGCGTGCCTTCGTGGAGAAGCGCGAGCCACAGTTCAAAGGGGAGTAGCGATCGAGGTCGCGCCCGGCATTCATCGCGTCGACACTGCTCTTGGCACGCGGGTGTCCAGCCTCTACCTCTTCGCTGGCCGCGAGCGCTCGCTGCTTTTCGATGTGGGCGTCGACGGCACGGCCCAAAAGGATCTCGTGCCCTATCTGTCGAGAACAGGACTGGACCCGCGGCGCATACGGTGGGCCGTTATTTCCCACGCGGATGTCGATCATTTCGGCGGCCTCGCGTCCCTGCGCGAGCTGAACCCCGATGCGATCTGCGTCGCGCATCGCCTCGATTCCGATCTGGTCAGCGATTATGCGGCGTACGAGGCCCGACGGGCGAGGGGATTTCGCGAGCCCTGGGGGCTCGATGAGTCGCCCGAGGGGCTGGCATGGACGCGGTCGGTGACGCGGGAAGGCCCCGTGGACATGGCGGCGATGGGTGGCGAGCGCGTCGGCCTCGGCGGCGGTTGGGAGCTCGAGATTCTGCACGTGCCCGGCCACACCTACGGGCACCTCGCCATTTTTGACCCGCGGAGCCGGGCGCTCGTCGTGGCGGACGCCGTGCTCGGGGACATGGTGCCGCATGCCGACGGGCGGCCGGCCTTCCCCCCGACCTATCGATACGTTGAGAGCTACCTGGCCACCATCAGCCGCTGCGAAGCGCTGCGGCCTGAGGTTCTGCTGACGGCCCACTACCCGACGATGCCCTCGGACGCGGCGCGCGACTTTCTGGCCCGCAGCCGGATGTTTGTCGAGGAGGTGGACGAGGTCGTCCTCGACGAGCTCGACCGCGCCGGCGCCCCGGGCCTCACCCTGCACGAACTGCTGGCTCGAGCCAACCCCAGGCTCGGATCATGGCCGTCGGAAGGTACCGAGGTGGCGCTAGCCTTCCCGGTCGTTGGCCACCTCGAACGCCTCTTAGGGCTGGGTCGAATCAAGGCCTGGCAGGCGGAGGACGGCTACCGGGTCCGGAGCACCCGATGATGCTCGACCGGACGCTGCGAACGGTGGCCGACCACTTGCTCACGCTTGCGTACCGAACCTGGTCATTCGGGGACTCGGTCGCCTTCGAAGGTATGGTGGCCGCCTCCTCGGTGCTCGCGGACGACCGCTGGCTCCAGTTCGCTCGGGGCTTCACTCGGGCCTGGGCGACGCGCGCCGAACCCTACGTTCGGCTGGATTGCACCGCCCCCGGTCTCGCCATGGTGCAGATCTACCGGGCGACGCGCGACCCGCTCGTGCTGCAGGCGGCGCTCGGCCTCGCCCAGTATCTCGTGACGCGCCCGCGCATCGACGGCGTCTTTGCTACGTGGGAACACTCACCGCTGCAAGAGCCCTACGGACCGGAGCACCTCAGCACGCCGGAGGAGGCCTTGCTCGCGAACCCGCCGGCGGGCGTCTTTAGCGACTGCCTGCACTTCGACCCGCCGTTCATGGTCGCGCTTGGCGCGGCAAGCGGCAAGCCGGAGCTGGTAGAGGAGGGGGCGCGCCAGGCCGCCGGCTACGTCCGCCTGCTGCAGACGGACAGCGGACTTTTCGATCACTTCGTGCTCGAAGGCTCGCCCCGGACGTACGGTCCGGGATGGGGAAGGGGGCAGGGGTGGGCGCTGCTGGGTCTGCTCGATGTGCTCGACGAGCTCCCGACCGGCCATCCGTGCCGGCCCGAGTTGGCCGGCGCCGCGGCACGATTGATTACCGCCATGATCCGGTTGCAGCGCGACGATGGTCACTGGCACGCGGTCGTCGACGACCCTGCCTCCGGCGATGAAACCTCGACGGCAGCGTTCATGGCGGCGGGCATGCTGCAGGCGGCACGCTCCTCGATCAGCGGCGATGAGGCGCGCGCCGCGTCCCATCGGGCGCTGGAGGCCGCCCTCAAGTCGACCGGCAAGGATGGCATTCTCGCCGGAGTCTCCGCCGCGGTCAACGCGAGTACCAACCCGTCGCACTATGCGCACGTGCCGCGGGGTTTTGTCGTTCCCTGGGGACAGGGCCCGCTGGCGCTAGCGCTTGCCGAGCGACTTCGCGAGGAGGGCGCCCCGGCTCGATGAACCGTTTCAAAGGACGGGTCGCTGTGGTCACCGGGGCGGCCTGGGGAATTGGGGCCGCCACCGCCCGCCGCTTTGCCGAGGAGGGCGCGTCCGTGATCCTCGCCGACATCGACGAGCCGGCGGCCGCGCGGATCGCGGCCGAGCTTCGGGGAAAGGGGAGCGATGCGCACGCCGTACAGTGCGACGTCTCCAGCGAGGCGGACTGGGCGAGGCTCGCGGCGCTGGTGCGCGAGCGCCACGGGCGCCTCGACGTTCTGCACAACAACGCCTTCGCCCTCGAGCTTGCCCCCGCCCATCTGCTCGAGCAACGTTCCTGGGAGCGGCAGCTCGCCGTCGATCTCTCGAGCGTTTACCTGTCGGTGCGCGCCTTTCTGTCGGACCTGCGAGCCGTTCGCGGCAACATCGTCAACACCTCCTCGGTGCAGGCGCGCCTGGGCTTTCGGTCGCACCCGGCCTACGCCGCGGCCAAAGGGGGGATCATCGCGCTGACCGCACAGCTCGCTGTCGAGTACGGCCCGGAGGTGCGCGTCAACGCCGTCCTGCCCGGGCCGATCCAGACGCGCGCCTGGGATTCGGCGAGCCAAGCCGACCTGGAGCGCGCCGCCGGGTCGACGGCTGCCGGCCGGCTCGGCCGGCCCGAGGAGGTGGCCGCCGCGGTCGCCTTCCTCGCGTCGGATGATGCTTCGTATGTGACAGGGACCACGCTCCTGGTCGACGGCGGCTACACGGTCAAGAAGGACTGAGAGGATGGGGCTGCACCGACAGGTCGTCGAGGGCCTTGGCCGCCGAATCGGGCGGGGAGATCTCCGTCCGGGCGATGTCGTGGACATCATGGAGGTTCAAGGCCGGTACGGCGCCAGCCGCACCGCCGTCCGAGAGGCGATCAAGGTCCTCTCCGAAAAGGGGCTGGTTGCGGCGCGTCCTCACTACGGCACCTACGTTCGTCCCCGAGAGGAGTGGAACGCTTTCGATGCCGACGTCCTCCACTGGCAGGAGGGCTCCGCTTCCAACCTTCGCCTGCTCCGCAACCTCGATGAGGTCCGACGAGTTGTCGAACCGCAGGCGGCGCGACTCGCGGCCTTAAGACGGGTGCGGGCCGAGCTTCGGACCATGCACGCGGCCTTGCAGGACCTCGAGCGTGCCCATCAACCTGCCGAGCTGGCCGCGGCGGACCTCCGCTTCCACCGCTCCGTCCTGGCGGCGACGCACAATGACTTGCTGCAGCAGTTGGGGGCGGTTCTGCAGCCCGTGCTCCTGCTGCGCGATCTCGTCGCGTACCGGTCGGACCCTGGGGACCCAGACTCGATGGCACTGCACGCCGCCGTCCTGGCGGCGGTCGAGGCGCAAGACCCCGACACTGCGGAGCAGCGGATGCATGACTTACTGCGCAAGGCGGCCAAGGACGCCGAGCGCGCCGCCCGTCGCCGTTCGCCCCGGCGGCCGGCGACCGGGAGGGCCGTGGGTCGGTGACGCCCGAGGAGGTCACCTTCTGGGGTGAACCCGGAGTCGCGCTGCGCAGCGACGACCTCGAGGTCGTGGTGCTGCCCCGCCGCGGCGCCAAGATCGCCAGCCTGCGACATCGTTCGCGCCGCCGTGAGTGGTTGGAGCAGCCCGCAGCCGACCTCCACGATCCGCCGGCCTACGGAAGCGCGTTCACCGACGCGGGCATGTTCGGATGGGACGAGATGCTTCCCACCATCGATGCCTCGTCATACCCCGATGGGGAGCACCGTGGCGTGCCATTGCCCGACCATGGCGAGGTCTGGACATTGCCGTGGGAGACCAGACCCGCGGGGGAGTCCCTGGTGTGCTCGACCTCCGGGCGCGCGCTGCCTTATCGAGTGACGCGGACGATGCGCGTTCAGGACGCGCGGCTCCAGTTGGAATACGAGCTGTCCGCCACCGGCACGGCGCCGCTCTGGTTGCTGTGGGCGGCCCACCCGCAGTTCGCGGTCGACACGCGGAGTACCCGTATCGTCCTGCCCGCCGACGTGCACCAGCTGCTCAACGTCTGGCCGAACATCGAGCCGGAGCGCGTCGAGTGGCCGAGCCCTGATCTCGAGTCGACGCGTGGCTTGCCGGGCGGCGCCGGCCGCAAGCTCTATGCACTTCCCGACGCGAAGATCGGAACTGCCGGCCTCATCGACGCGGACGGCTCATGGCTCCAACTCGCCTGGGATTCGGCGCTCGTGCCATACCTTGGGATCTGGCTCGACAACGGCGCCTATGCGCAGCATCCTGTCATTGCGCTGGAGCCCGCCACCGGCTTCTACGACGACCTGGCGCGGGCTGTCTCCAACCAACGCACAACCCAGGTGCATCCCGAGCGGCCGCTGCGCTGGTCGCTGGAGGTACGCCTGGGGAGCGGTGAACTTCCATGACCCCTGACGCCAGGATCCGCGGCGTCTGCCCGGTGCTGGCCGTGCCTTTCACGGCCGACGGTGACGTCGACCTCGCGGGTTTTACCGCCATGGCGCGCCACGTGCTCGAGACCGGGGTCACCGCCGTCATGCTCTTCGGTTTTGCCAGTGAGTTCTACAAACTCACTGACGACGAGCGGACACAGTTGCGGCGGACCCTGCTCGCGCAGACGAACCGGCGTGGTGATGTTGCGGCCATCATCTCCATCACGGACCACGCGACTGAGGTTGCTGTCAGGAACGCCATCGAGGCCGTCGCGGACGGAGCGACTGCGCTGAACATCTTGCCGCCGCACCTGCTCGGCCCCTCGCGCCAGGCAATCCTTGAGCATCTCGCCTCGATCCTGGAGGCCGTCGACGTGCCGGTCATCATCCAGTACGCGCCAGGGCTGACGGGGAGCACCCTCGACGCCCAGTCGTTGCGCAGTCTTGCGGCGGCCCATCCAAACCTTCAGATGGTGAAGGTCGAATCGACACCGCCTGGTCGGCTGATCGCCGAGCTCGGCGCGGGCGACCCCCCGCTTCCGGCGCTCGTCGGTTACGCGGGGGTGCAACTGCCGGACGCCCTGCGCCGCGGGGTCGTCGGCGTGCAACCCGGTTGTTCGTTCACCGAGCTCTACCTTGCCGTGTGGCGCGCCTGGGAAGGGAACGAGCACGAGCAGGCGCTCGAGCTCCACCGCCGACTGCTTCCCTACATTTCGTACTGGATGCAGAACGTGGAGCTGATCATCCAGGTTGAAAAGACGATCCTCGCCCGACGCGGGATCATCACCAGCGAGCGATGCCGCCCGCCAGGCTGGACCCTGGATCAGGAAGAGCGCGGCATGATCGACCAATTCCTCGAGGAGTTTGCCGACCTCCTTGCTTGACGAGCCTTTTCGCCGCCCCCCGATCCCCGAGGCGATTCAGAGCGGCCGTGTCATCGCGATCGGCCGGCGGCTCGAGCCCAGCTCGATCATGCACGTCGCCGAGGCGTTGCTCGCCGGTGGCGTGCGCGCGTTCGAGGTCACGCTCGACAGCCCCGACGCCCTCACCGCGATTAGCGCGCTGGCGCAACGCTATGCCGACGGGTCGCTGCTCGTCGGTGCGGGCACCGTGCTCGACGTGGCCGGCGCCACGACGGCGGTCCGGGCCGGCGCGCGCTTCCTCGTCTCGCCCCATACCGATGGCGAGCTGATCCACTGGGCGGTCGACCAACAGCTCCCGGTCTTCCCCGGCGCTCTTACGCCGTCCGAGATTTTGGCGGCGTGGCGGGCCGGCGCCTCAGCGGTGAAGTTGTTTCCGGCCTCCGCCGTGGGGCCCGCCTACGTTCGCGAGATGCGGGGGCCGCTTGCGACGATTCCGCTGATCCCTACCGGCGGCGTGACCGCAGAAAACGCCGCGGCGTTCATCGCCGCCGGGGCGCTCGCTGTTGGCGTCGGCAGCTGGTTGATCGCGGACAGGTCGCCGGATCTGATCCGGCAGCGGGCCACGCAGCTGATCAGTGCGGTCCGGTCGGCCACGCCATGACCCAGGCCTCGAGCTGCGCCTGCGTTGGGTATCCGGAGACGTCGTCGGCGACGGTGACGGCGGCGGCCCCGACCAGGTTGGCGTCGCGTAGGGCCTCATCGAGCGGAGCGCCGCGCAGGTACGCCGACACGAAGCCGGCGGCGAACCCGTCGCCCGCGCCCACTTCGTCGACGACGGCCGGCGGGACAAAGCCCGGATGGTCGATGCGTTTCCCTCCCGCAAGCGCGACGGCACCGAGCGGACCGCGTTTGGCCACCACCACCGCGGGTCCTTGCGCAGCGATCGTGGTCAACGCTTCCTCGAGCGTGGTGCGGCCGGACAGGGCGAGCATCTCTTCTTCGGTCCCGAACACGATATCGACCTGCGGTAACAGCGGGATCAACGTCGCCCGGGCGCGGTCGATGTCCCACAACGGGAGGCGCAGGTTCAAGTCAAGGGAGACGCGGACCTCGTGCCCGTTTGCAAGGGCCACGGCGCGGGCGACGCTCGCGGCGCAGGAGGGGCTGAGTGCGCAGGTGACCCCGTTCAGATGAAGCACCGCGGCGGTTTCGAACAGCGCTGGCTCGAGCCAGTCAGGCTCGAAATGGCTGGCGGCCGAGCCGCTGCGGTAATAGAGCACGCGTGTGTGTCCTTCGTCGCGAAACTTGACGAGAACACCGGTCGGATGATCTGGATCGCGCCGAACCCGGGACACGTCCACGCCCTCGGCGCCGATCATTTCCACGACGAGGTCGCCGAGTTGATCCCGCGAAACTGCGCTCAGCCAGATGGCCGGCCAGCCGAGCCGGGTCATCGCGATCGCGAAGTTGGAGTCGGCACCGGCAACGCTGACGCCGAGCCGGCGGGAGGTGGAGAGCGGCTGCGCATCGAGTGGATGGAGGAGAACCATGGTCTCGCCCAGCGTGAGGACATGAGCGGTTGGGCGGCTCACTGGCAGACGCCTGACATGGGTCTATCGTCGCAGGCGGCGAGATGAGCGGGGTCCGCGCCTGGCACGACCAGGTGGTCATCCCGACGTACCCCGAGCAGCCACCGGAACGGAGTCCGATGTTCCTCGAGAAGCGCGTCTATCAGGGCAGCAGCGGCCGGGTATATCCGAATCCCGTCACCGATCGCGTGTCTGATGAAAAGGTGGACCGCGCCTGGCAGGCGGTCCATCTCGAGAATGAGTACGTCCGGCTGATGATCCTGCCAGAGATCGGCGGACGGATTCACATCGGGCAGGACGTCTCCAACGGCTACCACTTCTTTTACCGGCAGCGCGTCATCAAACCGGCCCTGGTCGGACTGCTCGGGCCCTGGATCTCGGGGGGCGTCGAGTTCAACTCGCCGCAGCATCATCGCCCCTCGACCTACATGCCCGTCGACTGGTTAATTGAGCGCGACGCGGATGGCAGCCAGACCGTCTGGCTCTCCGAGCATGAGCCGATGGGCCGGATGAAAGTCATGGTCGGCATCCGTTTGCGGCCCGGCCGCTCTTTTGTGGAGGCCGAGGCTCGTGTCTACAACCGCACCGCTCTGACCCAGACCTTCTTGTGGTGGGCGAACGTCGGTGTTCGCGTCCACGACCGCTACGAGGTCTTCTTTCCCCCGGACGTGTGGTACGTCGCCGATCACGCGAAGCGCGCGACGTCTACCTTTCCCGTGGCGCGGGGCCCCTACTACGGCGTCGACTACGGGGCGAATGCGGAAGGTGGGACCGACCTCCGCTGGTATCGCAACATCCCGGTACCAACGTCATACATGGCGATGGGGTCACGCCATGACTTCCTCGGCGGCTATGACCATACGGCCCGCGCCGGCATGGTTCATGTTGCCGATCACCGGGTGGCGCCCGGCAAGAAGCTGTGGACCTGGGGGAACCACGAGTTCGGCTACGCCTGGGATCGCAACCTGACCGATGAGGACGGACCGTATGTCGAGTTGATGGCGGGCGGCTACAGCGACAACCAGCCCGACTTCTCCTTTCTGCAGCCGTATGAGACGAAATCGTTCCGCCAGTACTGGTATCCGATCCAGGAGATCGGCCCGGCAACCCACGCCAACCTCGATGCCGCCGCGAGCCTGCGGCTCGAGAACGCTGAGGCACGGGTCGGCGTCGCCGTCACGGGCGACGTTCCTGAGGGATTGGTCTTGCTGGAGCTGAACGGTCGGCCCCTCTTCGAGCGTCGGGTGCACCTGGCGCCCGACATGCCCTTCGTTGCGAACGTTGCCCTTCCCCCCGGGACGGCGGCCGGGGACCTGCGCCTGGTCGTTCGCGCGGGCGACGGTCAAGAGGTGCTCTCGCACCGGCCCGAGGCGGCCGTCGGGGAAGAGCCGCCGGCGCCAGCGTCAGAGCCGCGACCACCTGCCGACATCGCGTCAAACGACGAGCTGTTCCTCACGGGCCTCCACCTCGAGCAGTACCGCCACCCGACGCGGTCGGCTGAGCCCTACTGGCGCGAGGCGCTCCGGCGGGATGCTGGTGACTCGAGGAGCAATGCGGCGCTCGGCGCGTGGCACCTCCGCCGCGGCGAATTCGGTCTCGCGGAAAAGCACCTGCGGACGTCGATCGATCGCCTCACGCGCCGCAACCCCAACCCGTACGACGGCGAGGCGCTCTACCTGTTGGGGGTCACCCTGCGATATCTCGGTCGAGACGACGAGGCGTACGACATCTTCTACAAGGCGAGCTGGAACGGCGGCTGGGCAAGCCCGGCGTACCACGCATTGGCCGAGATCGACGCCGCTCGCGGCCATTTCGATCGCGCGCTGCTCCACCTCGAGCGTTCTCTGGCGCTCAATGCCGACGACCTCAAAGCGCGCGACCTGCACGCGGCGATGCAGCGGCACACGGGTCATCCGCAGGAGGCGCTGCGCGAAGCCGAGGCGGTCCTGCGCCGTGATCCCCTGGACCTGTGGGCCGCGCTCGAACGTCGCTGGGCGGGACGGCAAATGTCTCAGCAAAGCGAGGCGAGCCAGTTCGGTGACCTTCAGACGCACCTCGACGTGGCCCTGGACCTGGCAGCGGCGGGGCTTTGGGACGATGGGATCGCGGCAGCGGAGGACGGCCTGGCGGCGAATTCGAAGACTGCCCTCATCCCGATCGCGCATTACCACCTGGGCTGGCTGCACGAGCGAGCCGGGCACGTGCCGGAGGCGGCACGCCATCGGGCGATGGCCGCGTCGGTTGAGCCTGGCGCGGCATTCTTCGGCCGCCTGGAGGAGCTCGCCATCCTGCAAAGCGCCAGTGCGGCAAACCCGGCCGACGCGCGGGCGCCGTATCACCTTGGAAATTTGCTCTACGACCGGCGACGCTACGAGGAGGCGATCGCCGCCTGGGAGCGTGCCGCGGCACTCGATCCGAGCTTTCCGGTGACCTGGCGAAATCTCGGCCTGGCGTATTTCAATATTCGCCAAAGCCCTCAAGACGCGGAGTCCGCCTACGGCAAGGCGCGCGCGGCCGACCCGAGCGACGCACGATTCCTCTTCGAGTCCGACCAGCTCGCCAAGCGGCTGGGCCGACCGGCCGCACAGCGCCTGGCCGACCTCGAAGCGCATCGCGACCTTGTCGACCGCCGCGACGATCTCGGCACCGAGCTCGCCACGCTCTACAACGACCTCGGCCGGCACGAGGCGGCGCTCACCTACATCATGTCGCGCCGCTTTCATCCCTGGGAGGGTGGCGAGGGCTTGGTCTCAGGCCAGTACGTGCGTGCCCATCTCCGGCTCGCGCAGGCCGCGCTCGCGGGGAAGCGCCCCGAGGAGGCGCGCCACCACCTGGAGGTGGCGATGCGCTATCCAGAAACCCTCGGGGAAGGTCGGCACTTGCTGACCTCCGAGCACGACCTCCACTACCACCTCGCGCTCGCCTTCGACGCACTCGGTAACAAGGATCGCGCTCGAGAGGAGCTGACGATCGCGGCGGACCCGCGTCCGTCGCAGCAGCCGCCCATGGTTCCGGTGCCGCTGCTTTCCGAGGCGACCTACTGGCGCGCGCTCGCCTTGCGCCGGCAGGGTAACGGTGCGGCCGCGAAGCAGCTACTCGAGGACCTCCGTGCGGTCGCGCAGCGCCAGGGCGGGGCCGAGGTGCGGATCGATTTCTTCGCCACCTCTCTGCCGTCGATGTTGCTCTTCGAAGACGATCTTGCGCGCGGCAACCGGGCACAGAGCCGGTACCTCGAGGGACTCGCGCACCTCGGCCTCGGTTCACCGGAGCTGGCGCGAGTCGCGTTCGACGAAGCGCTCGATCTCGCTCCCAACCACGCAGGGGCGAATTGGGCACAGACGCAAGCGGCCGGCACCAAACAGCCCGAACCCTTGACAACGAACCCAGGAGATCATTAACGTCCGTAGAGGGCAGCTGACCGAACCGCACGAGGGGGTAGGGAGGACCGCATTAACATTCGCCTAGCCCGTTTGGCCTCAGGTCTCCTCACGACGGCGCTCAGTCTTGGCCTTGCACTTGCAATGATCGCGGGCAGCGCGCCGCTGCCCGTGCGTGCCCTGGACAATGGGCTGGCGCGGACGCCCTACCAGGGGTGGAACACCTTTTATGGCTTGGGCGACACTTTCAACCAGGCCACGATTCAGTCTGTGGCGGACGCCATCGTGAGCCGCGGGCTGAGGGCCGCCGGCTATCGGTACGTGTGGATCGACGGCGGGTGGTGGACGGGCACGCGCGATGCCGCCGCCAACATCACGGTCGACGCCGGCCGGTGGCCAGGGGGCATGAAGGCTGTCGCCGACTACATCCATTCGAAGGGCTTGCTCGCGGGCATCTACACCGATGCCGGCACCGACGGTTGCGGCGGACCTGCGCAGGGAAGCTATGGGCACTACCAGCAGGACGCCAACCAGTTCGCCGCCTGGGGCTTCGACGCGCTCAAGGTCGACTTCTGTGGCGGCACGAAGCAAAAGCTCGACCCGGCCGTCGCCTATGGCCAGTTTCGTGACGCGCTGTTGGCGAACGCGAGCAACCGACCGATCCTGTTCAACATCTGCAATCCATTCACGCCCGGCGCGAGCCCCTGGAGCCCAAATTACCCCACCTTCAAGGGGTCGGTTTACAACTCCTACAGCTTTGGGCCGAGCACCGGCAACTCGTGGCGGACCGACACCGACGTGGGCTTCGTGCGCAACGTCCAGTTCCGCGACGTCCTTCGGAATCTGGACCACAACGCCAGTCACCCCGAGGCGGCCGGCCCCGGGCATTGGAACGACCCTGACTATCTGGGGCCGGAGCTCGGCATGACGGCCGTCGAGAGCCAGACCCAGTTCACGATGTGGTCGGTGTCCGCGGCGCCGCTGATCATCGG
>DATNNA010000175.1:0-24515 GCA_035602075.1 Binatus sp. (SeqCode)
GGCCCAGGCCGAAGTCGACCGGTGCGCCCAGGCGCTCCGCGAGGGTGGCCAGGAAATCGAGGACGACACCGAGGCCATCGAGGATGTCGATTGGCAAAAGACGGAGCGTGAGGTCTCGCGCATGCAGCGACGCCTCGATGCGATGGGCGCCGTCAACCTGCTCGCGCCCGAGGAGTATGCGCAAGTGCGCGACCGCTGCGACAGCCTCGCCGCGCAGCTCGGTGACCTGGAGGCCGCCTCGGCGCAACTCAACGAACTCCGGCAGCGGCTCGAGGACGAGATCGACACCCGGTTCCGCACCGTCTTCCAATCGGTGGCGGTCAACTTCCAGGAATTCTTTGCCGAGCTGTTCGAGGGCGGTCGCGCGACGTTGCGCGTCGAGTCACAGGAGGAAGGCAACCCACTCGACGATGGCGTCGAGATCCTGGCCCAGACGCCCGGCAAGCGGCTGCAGCCGCTGACGCTGCTCTCCGGCGGCGAGCGGGCATTGACGGCACTGGCGTTTCTCTTTGCCCTGCAGGCCGTCAATCCAAGTCCCTTCTATGTGCTCGATGAGGTCGATGCGGCGCTGGACGACGCCAACGTCGTGCGCTTCAACCGGGTATTGAAACGGCTCGCCGCGGACCAGCAGTTCCTGATCGTCACCCACAACCACTCGACGATGGCGCAGGCCGAGGTGCTCTATGGCGTGACCCTCGGCGAGCACGGGATCTCGCGCATCGTGTCCGTCCGGCTTCACCAGGACGCCTTGGTCCCGGTCGGTGAACGCTCCGCCTAATCCAGATGACACCGCGCCGGGCGAGCGCCAGGGATTCTGGAAGCGCTTTTCAAAGACCGTTGAGGCGGGTCGTCAGAGCTACGTCGCCGACCTCAAGGAAGTCTTCGGCCGCCCCGCGCTCGATGCCGCCTTCTGGGACGACCTCGAAGCGACATTGATCGCCGCGGACGCCGGCGTGCCCACCACCGAACGGGTGGTCGCCGAGCTGCGCCAGCAGGCGGCCGGCGCGCACCTGCGCTCGCCCGCGGACGCGCTCCACTACCTCAAAGCCGACCTGGCCGAGCAGATGGCCGGCCTGCCGCGTGCGCTCAACCTCGACGGAGCGCCGGCCGTGGTGCTCGTCGTGGGCGTCAATGGCTCGGGCAAGACGACGACGATTGGAAAGCTGGCGTACCTGCTGCGGCGCGAGGGCCGCCGCCCGCTGCTGGCCGCCGGGGACACCTTCCGTGCCGCCGCCATCGAGCAGCTACGGCTGTGGGCACAGCGAGCCGAGGTCGAGGTGGTTGCGCATCAACCCGGGTCCGACCCGGGAGCGGTCGCCTTCGATGCGGTGCAAGCGGCACGCGCGCGGGGGGCTGGTCCCGTGATCATCGACACCGCCGGCCGGCTGCATACCCGAACTGACTTGATGGAAGAACTGCGTAAAGTCCGCCGGGTGCTGCAGCGGCTCGACCCCCAGGCCCCGCAGGAAGTGCTGGCCGTGGTCGACGCGCACGTCGGGCAGAATTCCGCGCAGCAGGTCAAAGTGTTTCAGGAGGCGATCGGTCTGACCGGGCTCGCGGTCACGAAAATGGACGGCAGCGCTCGGGCGGGCGTTGTGCTTAGTATCGAAGCTGAGCTGTCGGTGCCGGTGAAGTTGGTCGGCATCGGTGAGGGCCTCGAGGACCTGAATCGATTCGATCCTGGGCACTACCTGGACGCGCTATTGCGGATGGAGGAGGCGGGATGAACCCTGAAGAGAGCTCGAACGCGTTCGTCAAGCTGGTGACGGCGAACGGTCTGACGGAAGCCGACGTCTGGAAAGCCGTCCTGGAAGCCTCCGGCATCCAGGTCTTTCTGCGGCACGAGGCGATGGCGGCCGTCATTCCCGAAACCGCGGGAGAGATCGCCGCGGTCGATCTCTGGGTACCGCGTGAGCAAGCGGCCGAGGCATTACAGATCCTGCAGGACGAGCGCGTCGAGCCCGCCGACGAGGACGAACCGGTCTGACCCTCATCATCCTCGGCGTCCTGGTCGGCGTGATCGGCTTGATCGCGCTGGCGGCCGTCGTGCTCGGGATGCTCTGGCTGGTGCAATTCGTCCTGCGGAATGAGGAGAAGCGCACTCGGGGCGGTTGAGGGAATTACCACCCTCCCCATCTATACTGTCAAGGCTAAATGCTTGACAGGGCCCGCCGCCGCCATCGCCAGTTACGCCTGCTCGATCTCTATGGCGCCCTGCTGACCGACCATCAGCGCCACATCCTGCACTTCGCCTGGGAGCTCGACTGGTCCTACGGCGAGATCGCCCAACGCGAAGGCGTCTCACGAACCGCGGTCTACGACGTCGTGAAGCGGACCATGTCCAACCTCGACGAGTACGAGCGCAAGCTCGGTTTGGAGCGGGCCCAGCGTGTTTGAGTCCCTGACCGAACGCCTCGACCAGGCGCTCAAGAAGCTGACCGGGCGCGGCAAGTTGAGTGAGGCCGATGTCGACGCGGGATTGCGGGAGGTGCGACTGGCCCTGCTGGAGGCGGACGTCAACTACAAGGTGGTCAAGGACTTCGTCGCCAACATCCGCACGCGGGCGGTGGGCGCCGAGGTGATGGACAGCCTCAACCCCGGACAGCAGCTGGTCAAGATCGTCGACGAGGAAATGGTCCGCTTGCTGGGTGAGCGGGTGCCCATGACCTATGCGCCGTCACCGCCCACGGTCATCGTGCTCGCCGGCCTGCAGGGGTCGGGCAAGACGACAACGGCCGCCAAACTCGCCCTCTTCGTCCGTCGCGAAGGCCACCGGCCGCTGCTGGTATCGACCGACGTTCGTCGCCCGGCGGCGATGGAGCAGCTCGAGATCCTGGCGAAGAGCATCAACGCGCCGGCGTTTGCCCCGCGCGATACCGATCCTGTCGCGATCGCCCGCGAGTCGCTCGCCGAGGCGCGACGCGTGAACGCCGACGTCATCATCGTCGACACGGCCGGCCGGCTCCAGGTCGACCAGGATCTGCTCGCGGAGCTGAAGCGAATAACCGACGCGGTGCCGACGCAGCACCGGCTCCTGGTGCTCGATGCCATGACCGGCCAGCAGGCGGTCAACGTCACGAGCGCCTTCCAGCAGACCATCTCGCTGACCGGCGCGATCCTGACCAAGCTGGACGGCGATGCTCGGGGCGGGGCGGCGCTTTCGCTGCGGGCGGTGACCCAGTGTCCCATCCAGTTCGTCGGCGTCGGTGAAAAGCTGACGGACCTCGAGATCTTCTACCCGGATCGGATGGCATCGCGCATTCTCGGGATGGGCGATGTGCTGACGCTGATCGAGAAGGCGCAGGACCAGGTCGATGCGTCGCAGGCGAAGGAGATGGAGAAGAAGTTCCGCGCCGGCCGGCTCACTCTCACCGACTTCATGGAGCAGCTGAAACAGGTGAAGAAGATGGGCCCGCTCGAAGGCATCATCGGCATGCTGCCGGGAGCCGGCAAGATCAAGAACCTTGCCGGCGCGCTGCCCAACGACGACCAGTTGAAAGAAATGGAGGCGATCATCCTGTCGATGACGCCGGCGGAGCGGGAGCGACCGGAGGTGATCGACGGCAGCCGCCGTCGGCGCATCGCGCGCGGCGCCGGGACCGATATCGCGGCCGTGAACCGGCTGCTCAAGGGTTTTCAGCAGATGCAACAGATGATGAAACAGATGGGGAAGGGAAAGCGAATCAAGGGATTACCCATGGATCCCGCGCAACTTTTGAAAGGCTAGGAGGTCTTAATTTGTCGGTAAAGATTCGACTACGGCGGATCGGCGCAAAGAAGCACCCGTTCTATCGCCTGGTGGTGGCGGACACACGCTCACCGCGAGACGGAAAGTTTATCGAGATCCTCGGCACCTATGATCCGATGACCGAGCCCGTGAAGCTCAACCTGGACGAGGAAAAGATCAAGGCCTGGCTGAAGAAAGGGGCGCTGCCTTCCGACACTGCCCGGGCGTTCCTGATCGGGCGCGGCCTATTACCAAAGGAATCGGCAAAGAAGCGGCCGACCAAGCCGACGAAAGCGGAAGCCGCCGCCGCTGCCGCCAAAACCGCGGCACCCGAGGCAGCCGCTGCACCGGCCGCCGCCCCTGCGCCAGCCGCCGCCGCGACCGGGGAGGCCTAAATGCACGACTACACCGACCTGGTGAGCTACATCATCAAGGCGATGGTGTCGAAGCCCGAGGACGTCAAGGTGGCGATGATCGAAGGTGAGCGCACCAACCGGGTCGAGGTGACGCTCGCCAACGATGACGTAGGCAAGGTGATTGGCCGCGGCGGACGCAACATCGACGCGATCCGCGCCGTCGTCCGCGCGGCCGCGCTCAAGAACCACGATCGGGTGATGGTCGAGATCGTGTGACCGTCGAACCCGAGCCCGATCTTCGGATCGGGCGCGTGCTCAAGGCCCACGGCGTCAAGGGAGCCGTGCGCGTGGAGCTCCTCACCGACTTTCCCGATCGCTTCGCTCCCGGCCGCGAGGTGCTGGTGGGAGGGCGACGGCTGAGCGTTGCGCGGTCGGAAGAACTGGATGGCAGCATGCTCGTCACGTTCGAGGGCATCGACGATCGCTCCGCCGCGGAGCTCCTCGCCGGCGCCTACTGCACCGTTCCTCTCCGCGACGCAAAGGCACTACCTCCCGACCGGTATTACCACTTCCAACTGGTTGGCTTGACCGTGATCGATATCCGTGGCGCTCGCGAGCTGGGCAAAGTGGCGGAGGTGCTGACCTACGCCGCGAATGACGTGCTGCGGGTGACGGACGGGGATCACGAGATCCTGATTCCGATGATTCGCAGTGTCGTTCGCTCCATCGCGCCGGCGGAGGGAACGATCACCGTCGACCTCCCGGAGGAAACCCGGGCGTGATCATCGAGGTCCTCACCCTCTTTCCCGAGATGTTCCCGGGCCCGTTGACGGCCGGGGTCACCGGGCGGGGACTCGCCGCCGGCCTCATCACGCTGCAGGTCCACAACCTGCGGGATTACACGCACGACCGCCACCGGCAGGTCGACGACGTTCCCTATGGCGGTGGCGCAGGGATGGTGTTGAAGCCAGAGCCGATCTTCGAAGCGGTGCGGGCGCGCGCGGGCAAAGGACCCGTGATCCTGTTGACGCCACAGGGGCAATTGCTGAACCAGGGGTTGGTGCGCGAGCTCGCCGGCCACGACGACCTCTACCTGATCTGTGGACGGTATGAGGGGGTTGATGAGCGGGTCGCCACGCACCTGGTTGACAAGGAGGTCTCGATCGGTGACTACGTGCTGACGGGAGGCGAGCTTCCCGCCATGGTGGTCATCGATGCCGTCGGCCGGCTGGTCGCCGGGGTGCTGGGGTCCGAGGAATCGCCCAAAGACGAATCCTTCGACCAATATCTCCTCGAGTACCCGCACTACACCCGGCCGGCGGAATTCGAAGGGCATGCAGTCCCCGAGGTGTTGCGCTCGGGTCACCATGCCGAGATCGAGCGCTGGCGCCGCGCCCAGGCGGCCGAACGGACGCGCCGTCGCCGTCCGGACTTGATCGACCACCAGCGGTAGCTGCGGGTCCGGGGTGATATCCTTGTACGCCGTGTCCAACGTCATCAACCTGCTGGAAGCTGAATCCCAGCGCAAGAACGTTCCCACCTTGATCCCCGGCGACACCGTGAAGGTGCACGCCAAAGTGGTCGAGGGCACCCGCGAGCGGATCCAGATCTTCGAAGGCATCGTTATCGGCTGCCGGGGCAGCGGTGCCAAGGAGGCGTTTACCGTTCGCCGGATCGCTCATGGCGTCGGGGTCGAACGCAGCTTCCTGCTGCACTCGCCCCGCATCGACAAGATCGACGTCGTCCGGCACGGTAAAGTGCGCCGGGCGAAGCTGTTCTACCTGCGAGGAAAAGTCGGAAAGAGCGCACGCATCCGGGAGAAGCGCCAAGCCGTTGCCACAACTGCCGTCCCCGCTGACAGCGAAACCGCAACAGAAACGCCCGAAACGGCCGAAAGCTGACCGGGACCTCTGGGTCTTCGAGCGCCAGGCCTTCGGCCTGGGTTACGCGACGGTTGCCGGGGTCGATGAGGCGGGCCGCGGGCCCTGGGCGGGTCCGGTGGTGGCCGGCGCCGCCATCATGCGGCCCTACTTTCATTGCGAGGGGATCGACGACTCCAAGCTGCTGACGGCCGACGAGCGCGACCACTACTACGACTGCATCCTCGACGGCGCAGAAGCCTGGGGCGTCGGCATCATCGAGGTTGACGAGATCGACCGCGTCGGCGTTTCGCGGGCGAACCGCTGGGCGATGGGGATCGCGCTCCAGCAGCTTGGCCGATCGATCGACTACCTGCTGGTGGATGGGTTCTTGCTGCCCGAGGCGCTGACGCCGCAACTCCCGATCGTGAAGGGTGACCGCCGTTCGATCTCGATCATGTGTGGCGGCATTCTCGCCAAGGTAACCCGCGACCGGCTGATGAAGCGAATGGCCGAGAAGTTCCCCGGGTACGGCTTCGAGGCCCACAAGGGGTACCCGACACCCGACCATCTGGCGGCCATGGACCGCCACGGTCTGAGCCCGTTGCACCGGCGTTCGTTCATTTCGATCCGCACGCGCGCCGAGCTGGAAGCGGCCGCCATTGCCAGTCAAACCGCTCGGGACTAGCGGGGAGGCCCTCGCCGAGGACCACTTGCGTGGCCTCGGCTACGAGATCGTTGGCCGCGACGTCCGGACGCCGATCGGTCAGCTCGACCTGGTGGCGAAGGACGGCGCGACGCTGGTCTTCGTCGAGGTCAAGACCCGGGCCGGCCACGGCTTCGGCCTGCCGCAGGAGGCGGTCGACGCCAGAAAGATCCGGAAGCTGCGCCAGCTGGCGCTGTACTACTTAAAGATACGGCCGCATCGGGGCCCGGTCCGCTTCGACGTGCTCGGCCTGACCGTTAGCGACGGGCGCCTGCTTCGTGTCGACCACATCAAGAACGCCATCGACTAGGGCTAGCAAGGACCGCTGGAGCGGCGCGTCAGAACTGGAGGAGCCCTTCGGTGCACAGCCAACCTCAGCACTCGCAAGGGGAAGCCTCCGGTCGGAAGGAGGACGCCCCGCCGCGGCGGCATCTCTACCCTGCGGCACACGCGGATCGACGGCCCAGTCACTGGTGGTACTGGGGGCGCGCGATCTACGTCAGCCGCCGCGACTACTGGAGCATCGCTCGGGTGTTCTTGACTGCCGGTCTCCCCCTCGGCGCTTACGGCGTCCTGGCCCGCGACCGGCGGGCATTCCGTTGGGCCCTCCATCTGGCGGAGGCTGGATTCGCCCTACTCGGATACTCGCTGTTCGGGCTCTACCGGATGTATGGACATCCATCCATGCGCTATTACCAGAAACTCGTGGAGGATGCCGGCCTGCGCGGCGGCCTGACGATCGCCGATCTGCACATTGGCACCTGGCGCACCGCGTACGCCCTCGCCGACCTGCTCCCTGATGCAACCATTCACAGCGTCGACTGCTGGAACCGGGACGGGGATACCGCGGAGGCGGCGATCGCCGATGTGCGTGACCTGGAGCCCGCGCCCGAGCATCCACGGATTCACCCGGCACGCGCCACGGATTTCGCTCTTCCGCTGGCCGCGGCCAGCTGCGACGTCGTGGTCTTCGGCTTCGGTACGCACGAAATCCCCGAGGGCGAATCACGTGAACAGCTTTTTAAGGAGGCCGAGCGTATCCTCCGTCCCGGCGGCCGGGTCTTGCTCTTCGAGCACGGCCAGGATCTCCATAACTTCCTGATCTTCGGCCCGGTCATCCACCACGTGACGAAGCGTGAGGACTGGCTGCGGACCATGCGGGCGCACTTTGACGACGTTCGCTACGCCCGGAGCTCGGCGGCGGTCGACCTCATCACCGCGCGCCGGCGGTGACGGTGCTCGACGCCGACGTCGTCGTGGTCGGCGCCGGCATCTCCGGGCTCGCGGCTGCTTATCGGCTGAAGGCCCACGGTCTCAAGCCACTCGTCATCGAGCAGAGTGACCGCGTCGGAGGCCGGATGCGAACGGATCGCATTGGTGGTTACAACATCGATGCCGGCGTCACGATCCTCGGCCGCCGGTACCAGCGAATGCGGGCCCTCGTCCGTGAGCTTGGATTGCAGCATGTCACGGAGGCGGTTCCGTTCACCCTCGCGATCGACGGCCCAGATCGAACGCGGATCTACCGGGCGGCTCGGCCCGATGACCTGTTGCTTGGTCGCAACCTGTCCCTCAAGGAGAAGTTATCGGTCGCGCGCTTCGGCATCGATATGTTTCGCTACCGTCGCGTGCTCTTTCATGGACTCGCGGACCACGCCACGCAACTCGATGACTGTACCGCCGCGGACTACTTGCGCGGCCTCGGGACCGGTGGTGTCGGCCTTCTCCGAGAGGTCTTTGAACCAGGATTGCGCGCGGCCGTTGGCGGCGACCTTGGCGCGACCTCACGCCAGGTCTTACTGACGGTCGTGTTCAACACGCTCGATGCCGGCTTCTGGAATTTCCGCGAGGCGGTCGACCTCCTGCCACAGGCCCTAGCTGCCGCCGTTGATGTGCGCCGATCGGCTGAAGTGGTCGCAGTCGGTCGCACGTCGACCGGCGTCGTCATCGAGGTGGATGAGCGCGGGCGACGTCAAGCCCTTCGTGCGCACGGCGTGATCCTGGCAATCCCGGGAAGAAACATTCCAGACCTGGCGCCCTGGCTTCCCGATTGGTTGCTGCGACCGCTCGCGCGGACGGAATTCTCTCGCCTCTCCAGCATCCATCTCGGACTTCGGCGCCCGCCCGATGCGAAGGTGGTCGGCGTCGGCTTCACGAACCCTGACGCCGGCATCGGCGTCCTCGAACTCGAGCACCTGCGCGCGCCGGACCGCACCCCGGCAGGAAAGGGCATGGTCTCCGTCTACTTCGTCAACGCTCCGGGATTCGACTGCGTCGACGCGAGCGATGCGGAGTTGACGAGCCGGGCGATGAAGATCGTGGATTCCCGCTTTCCGGGAATGACTAACGAGGTTGAGCTGGTTCATCGCGTCTCCTGGCCGAGCGGGATTGCATTGTTTCCGGTGGGACGACTCTGGGAAATGCGCGCGGTGCGGCAGCAGCTCGCGATTTGGAGCGAACCCGTGGACGTTGCCGGAGACTGGCTCGACGGCGTCGCGTCTGAATCCGCGTTGCGCACGGGCGAGCAGGCCGCCGATCGGCTGGCAGCACGTCTTCTGGGCCGGACTCTTTGAGGGATCAGCCTTGACGGCTTTTAGAGGATGAACTTTGACTGCGCGGCGGCGTAGCGGCCGACTTTGCGAAAGCTGTCCGCGTCAACGCCCCGGTGCCGCGAAACTTCCAGCGCCAGCCACTGCAACGGCACCACGTTGACGATCGGAGCCAGCAGCTCATCGACCGCGGGCGTCTCCAGCCGAGCCGCAGTGGCTGTCAAGTAGGGAGCGGACGGACCAACCGCAAGCGTGGGTGTGCCAATCTCCTGGAGCGCCTCCGTCAGCTCCCTCGTACGCTCGAGGGTTGCACCCGGTTGCGCCATCACCACCACCGAATCCTCGGCGTTCAGGCTGATGAGCGGCCCGTGCAGGATGCTCTCCAGCTCGTGTCCCTCGGCGCTCAAGTAGGACGCCTCGCGCAGCTTCAGCGCCCCCTCGAGCGCCGTCGCGTAAGCCGGACCGCCGCCGACGAAATGGACAACGTGTCCCAGGTGCACACGATCGAGAGCCTCGACCACCTGGGGACGGAGCCTCAGCGCCACCCGGATGGCATCAGGGACGCGCGAAAGCTCCTTTGTCCAGGCCGGCGTACCGAGAGCCACCGCCAGCTGGGCTAGCCGGACCATCGCTCCGGTGTGACTCGCCGTGTGCACGGGGGAGCGTTCCTGTGGAACCGTGTACACAACCCCTGGGCCATGCAGCGGAGACCCCTCGCCCGTGACGGCCAGCCAGTGGTCCTGGTTGCCAAACCGTTCGAGCGCAGCGTGGCTGAAGTGCTTGCTACCTCGATGGCTCAGCAGGATCAGGCCGTCGTCGCCCTTTAGGGTCGGTGGATAGTTGGCGAACTCGAACGCCCGGACGGCCCAGGCGTCGACGTCAGCGCTGCGCAGCAAATATTGACCGACGAGCGCTCCGTGGTAACTCGTCCCGGTGCCGACCAGGAAGATTCGCGCGCATCCGGACAGGCGCGATATGGCCGACGGCGGCGGCGGGTTGGCCAAAAGCCCCTCGATCGCGTCGGGTTGTGACTGGAGCGTCTCTTCGAGAAACGCGCCAGCGGTGCTCACGCGGCTTCTTCCCAGGCCTTGAGGAACTGGTAGACGATCCGGCCGGTAGCGCCCCAGATGATGTCCTCGCCGATTGTGTAGTAATGGATTCGATACTGCTGCTCACCGACGCTCCGGATCTCACTCGTGTGCACCTGAGGATCCAGCAGTTGGGTGACCGGCACCATCAGCAAACTCTTCACCTCGTCGGGCGCAAGCACCAGGTCATCGATGTCGCCCTCGATCAGTCCGACGACGGGTGTGATGACGAAGCTGCTGACGGCGGTGAAGACGTCGTCCAGCTCGCCGAGCACCGTCACTCGCGACGGCTCGAGACCGATCTCCTCGTAGCTTTCGCGGAGCGCCGTTTCGATCGTTTCCACGTCGCTGTCCTCACGCTGACCACCGGGGAACGAGATCTGGCCTTTGTGGGTCAGCACCGTGTCCGTGCGCCGTGTGAACAGCAGCTCGATCCCGCTGCCACGCGTCACGAGCGGAATCAGCACGCCCGCCCGGACCAACGGGGGCGCGGTGTCGATGCTGCGCCGGACACGCCGCTCGAGCACCTGGCGCAACCGCTCGAGGCGGGTACTGGCGGCGGTCGTCAGGTCCATGCCTCGAACGAGACTGGCACCTGGTGACCGCAATGGGTGCACACCCAGACCTGGCCGCGACGGGTCACCTGCCGTCCATCTTCGAGTTGTACCGATTGATCCGGCCCGTTGACCCGTTCCCAGCGCGGCATGTGCTTGCACTGATCGCACGTCGGCGGCGGGGGATTGGTCTTCACTGGTCTCGATTATCCCCGCTGGCGTCAGAATCAAGCTGGCGAAGTACTCGTGCCGGGTTTCCACCGACGATGACGCCCGGCGGGATGTCGCCAAAGACCACGGCGTGGATGCCGACCACCGTGTCGCGGCCGATCCGCACGCCGGGCAGTACGGAGACCTGTCCGCCGATCCAAACGTTGTCCTCGATCACGATCGGTTGCGACTTGCCGGGGCGGCGGCGATCGACGGGCGACTCGGAATAGGGGAGATGGTCCCGGACGTCACAGGAGCCCAAAACACAGTCAGCCCCGACATCGACCCGCTCGGCCGCGACGATGGTGCAGCCGTTGAGGCGCGCGTGGCGTCCGATGTGGATGACCGCCTCGGGGCGAGTCGTGATGAGGCGGTTGACCTCCGCGTGCGACCAGGCGTTGACATCAGCCTCGAATTCCACTCGACCGGGGCCGGAAATCCGAAGCCGGCCATTCCCCAGGAGGCCAGGTCCGAGGTCGACGTTGCGGCTCGACCGATACGGCACGGTGGTCACCCATCCAAGAGCGCGGGCCGCGACGTGCTTCCATTGCATGGCTTGCGCCCTTACCTGGCGAAGGACGGCGATAGGATGACGGTCATCCGCCAATCATCAGGGAAAGGGGAGGGGTCACGATAGCAAAGGCGCTCGACGATTCGAAACTTCGGCGCCGGCATCGGAACGCCTACATCGCTCTCTACGTCATCGGCGGTTTGACGATGTTGCTGGGTCTCGTCACAGCACTCGGCCGAGTTGCGGTCTTGCCGGAGGTGTTTGCCGTCGAGGGGGCGATCCTGATCGTCTTCGGATACCTCACCATGCGGGGGTCGTTGCTGGCGCTCGCGATCGCGACGACCCTGTACGGCATCGAGGGCATCCTGACCGCCGCGGCTGGCAGTTATCAGTCACTTGTCATTCGGGTCCTGATCCTGTTCTTCTTGATCCAGGGCTTGTTGGCGTTGCGCGAGCTGAAGCGGCGGCAGGCAAACTAATTAGCAGACACCGATACACAAACTAGTGTAATATCGGCCCTGGTGCTGGCCAGGGCCCTGTCCGGGACGGTCTTCGGCCTCGATGGTGTTCGGGTTGAGGTGGAGGCGAACATTGCCGACGGCCTCCCTGGGTTTCACATCGTGGGACTCGGCGACCGGTCGCTCCAGGAAGCCCGTGAGCGGGTGAAGATCGCCATCAACAACAGCGGCTTTGAGTTCCCCGGCCGGAGGGTGACTATCAACCTCGCCCCGGCGCAGCTTCCCAAAGAGGGGAGTGGCTTCGACCTCGCGATGGCGGCGGCGATCGTCAGTGCGTGCCAGGAACGTAGCCTGCCGGTCGATGCCGCGTGGCTGGGCGAGCTGGCGTTTGACGGCACGCTCCGAGCGATCCGCGGCACGCTGGCGATCGTCGCCCATCTCGATCGCCTCGGCGTGCGGCGCTTCTACGTGCCTGTCGCCAACGTCGCGGAGGCGAGGATCGCCACTGCCGCGACGGTACTGGGAGTCAACCACCTGCGACAGCTGAAAGCTCATTGGGAGACCGGTGCGGCGCTGGATGTTTTGTCGGCCCTGCCCCCGGCCGCGAACCCACCGGTCCACGTCGACATGGCCGACATCCACGGTCAGCCCTACGCCAAGCGCGCGCTGGAGGTCGCCGCCGCGGGAGCGCATCATCTTTTATTGGTAGGTCCACCGGGTACGGGCAAGACGCTCCTCGCCCGGGCGCTCCCCGGCATCCTGCCCCCGCTCAGCCGGCGGGAAGCGGTCGAGGTGACCTCCATCGCATCATGCGTGGGCATGCTCCCCGCCGGCGCCGGCCTGCTCGAGGTCGCACCCTTTCGAGCCCCGCACCACGGCATCTCGCCGGCGGCGTTGGTTGGCGGCGGCGGCGCGACGCCCCGGCCCGGAGAGGCGACACGCGCCCACCGGGGGGTCTTGTTTATGGATGAAATCACCGAGTTCCGCCGGGATGCGCTCGAGGCGCTACGCCAACCGCTGGAGGAGGGGCGCCTGGCGGTGGCGCGCTCCCGCGGCCACGCCGTGCTCCCGGCCCGCTTCATCCTGGTGGCCGCGTCGAATCCGTGCCCCTGTGGCTTCGCGGGTGACCCGCGTCGCCTCTGCGAGTGCACACCGCAGGAACGGCAGCGATATCGTGCGCGGCTATCCGGCCCAATCCGGGACCGGATCGATCTGCAGGTGCCGGTGCCACGGCAGGCCGCCGGCGAACTGCTGCGGACAACCGCGCTCGCTGAATCGAGCGCCACGGTTCGCGAGCGAGTGATCGCCGCTCGGGAACGCCAGCGGGACCGGCGACCGCAGGGTCCCTGGAACGGGGCACTCACGGGTCCGCAGTTGCGCCGAGACGCCGCCCTCGACGCGGCCGGTCAGGCACTGCTCGAGGCCGCCGCCGAGCGGCTTCAGCTCAGCGGTCGGGCGGTCCACCGGGTCTTGCGCGTCGCCCGCACCATCGCCGACCTGGAGGAGCGCACCGATATCGAGCAGGCGCAGGTGGCCGAGGCGCTGCAGTACCGCGAGAGCGGATGAACCCCCACCCTGACCCTCCCCCGCAAGCGGGGGAGGGGAAAAGTGTCTGGCTCACTGATCCGGATTACCCGGCGTTGCTCAGGGAGATTCACGACCCACCGGCCCGGCTCTATGTGAACGGGCAGCTGCCGTCTGAGCCGATGATCGCCATCGTCGGATCGCGGCACGCGACACCGTACGGACGCCGCGCCGCCCACCGGCTGGCGCGCGACCTCTCGGACTCAGGGGTGGTCGTCGTGAGCGGGCTGGCCCGTGGGGTCGATGCGGCGGCGCATCGCGGCGCACTGGAGGGGAAGAGTCCAACCGTTGCCGTGATGGCGACCGGGCTCGACCGGATGTATCCACCCGAGCATGCCGAGTTGGCGCAGGCGATCGCGGCGTCTGGCGCGGTGATTACCGAGGCCGAGAACGGCACGTTGCCCCTGCCCGGACGGTTCCCGGTTCGCAATCGCATCATCAGCGGCCTCAGCCTCGGCGTCGTGGTAGTCGAGGCGGCGCAGCGAAGCGGCGCGCTGATCACGGCCCGCATGGCGGCGGAGCAAGGACGCGAGGTGTTTTGCGTCCCGGGGAGTATCGAGAATCCACTCGCCATCGGTGGGCACCAACTCATCAAAGACGGGGCCAAGCTGGTGCAAACCGTTGAGGATGTGCTGGACGAATTTGCCGACCTCTCGCGCGTACGCGCGCGAGCGCACGCGCGTGTACGCGCGCACACGCGTGCGCGTACGCGCGCGGATTCGGGACCGCAAGAACCTGAGCTCTTTGCCGTTTGGGAGTTGCTTGATTGGGTAGAACCCCGCCATCATGATGACCTGGCGGCCGCGATGAACCTTGACGTCAAGGAAGTGAGTCGGCGCTTGACATTGTTGGAAATGAGCGGCTATATAATCGGCGACTGCGGAGCGGTCACCCGCGCTTCACGAGCCTGACATGGCAAACCCACTGATCATCGTTGAATCCCCTGCGAAGGCCAAAACGCTTGGCCGGTTTCTTGGTGCCAAATACGACATACGCGCCTCGATGGGTCACGTGCGCGACTTGCCGAAGAGCACGCTTGGGATCGACATCGAGCATTCCTTCAAGCCGGAATACGTGACGATCCCCGGCAAGGAATCGACGATCAAGGATTTGAAGGCCGCCGCCAAGGGCGCCTCCGAAGTGCTGCTGGCATCTGACCCGGACCGCGAGGGCGAGGCAATCGCCTGGCATCTTGCGCACGTCCTCAACCTGAAGGACCCACAGCGGATCGAGCTGCACGAGATTACGCCCAGCGCCGTGGAAAAGGCGCTCAACGCGCTGCGTCCGATGAATCAGGATCTCGTCGACGCGCAGCAGGCTCGTCGCGTGATCGACCGGCTCGTCGGCTACAAGCTGAGCCCCTTGCTCTGGAAGAAGATTCGAAAGGGCCTGAGCGCGGGCCGTGTGCAGTCCGTCGCGGTCCGGTTGGTCTGCGAGCGGGAAGAGGAGATCGAGAAGTTCGTTCCGGTCGAATCCTGGACGCTCGACGCGATGCTCTCGAAGATCGACCTGCCACAACGCATTTTCGGCGCGCGTCTGCACAGCAGGTTGGGCAGCGAGGAAAAGCTCGACCTCACCGAAGAAGGCCAGGTCACTGAGATCGTGGCGCAGCTCGAAGGCGCCAGCTACAAGGTACTCTCGATTGAGACCAAAGACAGCACGCGGAATTCGCCGCCGCCATACAAAACGAGCACGCTGCAGCAGGATGCATCGAACCGGCTGCGGATGAAGCCGAACCGGACGATGAGCCTGGCGCAACAGCTCTACGAAGGTGTAGAGCTCGGCAGCCAGGGGCCGGTGGGCCTGATCACGTACATGCGCACCGACTCCTTCCGCATCTCTGACGATGCGAGCACAGCGACTCGACGCTTCATCACCGAGCAGTACGGGCCGACCTACGCTCGCCGCGACAAGGTGGAGTTCAAGGCCAAGGGCCCGGTCCAGGATGCGCACGAGGCGATCCGGCCGACCGACGTGGAACGCACACCGGATTCGCTCCGCGCGTACCTCACGCCCGACTTGCTCAGGCTGTATCGGTTGATCTGGCAGCGCTTCACCGCCAGCCAGATGTCCGCGGCGCGCTTCGCTCAAACGCGAGTCGATATCGGCGCCGCCGACTACCTCTTCCGGGCGAACGGCTCGGTGCTGGTCTTCGATGGCTTCTATCGCGTCTGGGAGCGCGATAGCGACAACGACGAGGAGAAGGAGCTGCCGGCGCTGGCTGTCGACGAGGCGCTGAACCTCCGCGAGCTGAAGCCCGAGCAGCATTTCACGCAGCCGCCGCCGCGCTACACGGAAGCCTCCCTGATCAAGGCGCTGGAGGAGCTGGGCGTGGGCCGGCCGAGCACCTTTGCGCCGACCGTCGAGGTCATTCAGACGCGCCATTACGTCAAGCAGGAAGAGCGCCGGCTGTCCCCCACCGACCTGGGCACGACGGTCAACGCCTGGCTGGTGGAGCATTTTCCGGACATTGTCGACGTCACCTTCACCGCCGGGATGGAAGAGGAGCTCGATGACGTCGAGGAGGGGCGGCGCAAGTGGGTGCCGATCGTCCGCGAGTTTTACGCCCCGTTCTCCAAGACGCTGACCAAAGCCGAGGCCACGGCGCGCGTCAAGGTCCCTATGCGGGAGACCGGCGAGGACTGCCCGAAGTGCAAGCAAGAAGGACGCAACGGCCGCCTCGTCCACCGCATGAGCAAACTCGGCGAATTCGTCGGCTGCTCCCTCTATCCCGAGTGCGATTACATCCAGGGTCGCGAGGGCCAGGAGAAGGCGCCGCCACCGGAGCCGACCGGTGAGATGTGCCCGAAATGCGGCAAGCCGCTGGTGACACGCACCGGAAAGCGCGGCCCCTTCGTCGCCTGCTCCGGTTATCCGAAGTGCCGCTACGTGAAGCGCGAGATCAACCCCGCCGACATCGTCGAGGGTCGCGTCTGCCCGAACTGTGGCAAGCCGCTACTCAATCGCAAGGGGCGTTTCGGCAGCTTCGTCGGCTGCTCGGGCTATCCCGACTGCCGCTTCATCGAAGGGGGCAAGCGGACCATCACGCCACCCGCCCCGAGCGAACTGCTGATGGACGATCCCTGCCCGCGCTGTGGAAAGCCGCAGGTGCTGCGTCAGGGAAAGTACGGGGAGTTCAAGAGCTGCTCCGACTATCCGGCCTGCAAACCCGAGCGGGCCGCTCGGACCAGCGCCCGTCCCCGTAGCCCTCGAGCGAAGAAGCCGACGGTCCCCGCCGCGTAGCCCCAGGTTTCAAGCGCGCGCGCAGCGGCTATACTTTGGCGACCAAATAAGCACGTCTCTCGACGGCCACGGGTTGCCTGCACCACAGGTCCGGCGGCCGGATGACGGAGGCGGAAGTAGAAACAGGAGGTTCGTTTTCGCATGCCACTCGTGACGCTCAAGCAACTCCTCGAGGCTGGTGTCCACTTCGGCCATCAAACCAGTCGTTGGAATCCGAAGATGAAGCGGTACATCTTCACCGCTCGTAACGGGATCCATATCATCGACCTTCAGCAGACGGTCAAGCTGCTGGACGACGCGTCCAACTGGGTCAAAGAGGTCGTCGGCGGCGGCCGGCTGGTGCTCTTCATCGGCACCAAGAAGCAGGCCCAGGAATCGATCGAGCTGGAGGCCCGCCGCTCCGGCATGCCGTTCGTGAATCACCGCTGGATGGGCGGGATGCTGACCAACTTCACCGTCATGCGGCGCCAGATCGATCGCCTCAACAGCCTGCGGGCGATCCGCAACAACGGCGGATTCACCGGCAGCAAGAAAGCCATCACCCAGCTGGAAGAGGAATACCAGCGGCTCGAGCGCTTCTTCGGCGGCATGGCGGAGATGAAGCGCCTCCCGGGGGCCGTCTACGTCGTCGACCCGCGAAAGGAGCACATCGCCGTCACCGAAGCTCGCAAGCTCGGCATCCCGATCGTCGCCATCACGGACTCCAACTGTGACCCGGACGAGATCGACCACGTGATCCCCGGGAACGACGACGCCATCCGCGCCGTCAAGCTGATCACCTCGAAGATTGCCGACGCGGCCCTGGAGGCGCGCCAGTTGATTAGCCCGGAGGAGCTTGCGGCCGCACCCGAGGTGCCGGTCACCGAGTTCGAATTCGGTGCGGAAGAAGAGGAAGAAGAGGAAAAGAGCTTCGCCGGAATGCCGACGGTCAACGAGGCTGAGTTCTACGAGGACGAAGCCTTGGATGACGAGAAATAGCTATGGCCATTTCGGCAGACCAGGTCAAAGCGCTCCGGGACGCGACGGGCGCGGGGATGATGGACTCGAAGCGCGCCCTGGAGGCGACCGACGGCGACCTCGAGAAAGCCAAGGATTGGCTGCGGCAGAAAGGCATCGCCAAGGCCGGGGCGAAGGCGGCCCGCATAGCGCGCGAGGGCATCATTGCCACCTACGTCCACCACAACCACCAGTTGGGCGTCCTCTTGGAGCTGAACAGCGAGAGCGACTTCGTCGCCCGCAACGACGAGTTCCGCCACCTGGCGCACGAGATCGCCGTCCACATCGCGGCGGCCGAGCCGCGCTACCTTCGCCGTGAAGACGTGCCGAAGGACGTGCTCGACCGAGAACGTGCCATCTTCGAGGGGCAGGCGAGGGAACAGAAGAAGCCGGAGGCCGTGATCGACAAGATCATCCAGGGCAAGATCAACGACTTCTACAAGCGGGAGGTCCTGCTCGACCAGGCGTGGGCGAAGGATGATAAGCGGACCGTAGACCAGATGCTCAAAGAAGCGATTGCGAAACTTGGCGAGAACATAACCATTTCCCGGTTCGCCCGTTTCAAGGTCGGAGAAGCCAGCTAGTCCAACCAGTTCATGCTGTGATCAAACCGTCGGCTCTGCCGCGCTACAAACGGGTGCTCCTGAAGCTCGGAGGCGAGGGACTCGCCGGTAAAGCAGCCTTCGGTATCGATCCCGATGTCGTCAACGAGATCGCTGAGGACATCATCGCGGTGAAATCCAAGTACAACACCCAGTTCGCGATCGTGGTGGGTGGCGGCAACATCATCCGCGGCGACGCGGCGAGTAAGCGCGGCATGGACCGCGTCACGGCGGACTACATGGGTATGCTCGGCACCGTGATCAACGCGCTGGCGCTCCAAGACGCGCTGGAGAACCGGGGCCAGCCAACACGAGTGCAGACCGCGATCAGCATGCACCAAATTGCTGAGCCCTACATCCGGCGGCGTGCGGTCCGGCATCTCGAGAAGGGTCGGGTGGTCATCCTCGCCGCCGGCAGCGGCAACCCCTACTTCAGCACCGACACCACCGCCGCCCTCCGCGCCGTCGAAATCGAGGCCGAGGTCGTGCTCAAGGCTACGAAAGTCGATGGCGTCTACGACGCCGACCCGGTGACGAATCCGAAGGCCAAGCGATTCGCGCGACTCGACTACCTTGATCTGATCAACAAGGACCTGCGGGTGATGGATCACACCGCCGTCACCCTCTGCCGCGAGAACAACATCCCGATCATCGTCTTCGACTTGTCGCATGCCGGCAACCTGGAAGGCGTGGTGGCGGGCAAGCCGATTGGGACGATCGTGGGGCCGCCGGAATGATCGAAACGAACGTGAAGGACGCCGAGACCAAGATGCAGAAGAGCCTTGAGGCGCTCGGCAAGGAGATCCTCACTATTCGCACCGGGCGTGCCAGCCCGGCGCTGGTGGACAAGATCCTGGTGGAGTACTACGGGAATCCGACGCCGCTGAACCAGCTCGCCACGATTACGGTCCCCGAGGCGCGCATGATCATCATCCAGCCCTGGGACCGGACCATCATCACCGCGGTGGAAAAGGCGATCCAGAAATCCGAGCTCGGGCTGAACCCGGGGAACGATGGCCAGCTGATCCGGGTCCCGATTCCGCCGCTGAACGAAGAGCGGCGCCGCGAGTATGCGCGCCTGGTCAAGCGGTATGCGGAGAGCGCGCACGTCGCGATTCGCAACATCCGGCGCGAGCAAATGGATCGCATCAAAGCTCTCGAGAAGGAGAAAAAGATCTCGGCCGACGAGGCGCGGCGCGGAGGCGACCAGTTGCAGAAAGTCGCTGACCGCTACATCGGTCTGGTCGACCAGATGGCCGCCCGCAAGGAAGCCGAGATCATGGAGGTCTAACGCCCAAGAACCACTGGTGAGCCAGTTGCCCCCGCCCGAGCACGTCGCGATCATCATGGATGGCAACAGCCGCTGGGCCCGTGAACGCCTGCTGCCACGGGTCATGGGGCACAAAGCCGGGATCGAGACCATCCGCCGCGTCGCGGAAGCGGCGGATCGGCGCGGCGTCCGCGTCCTGACGCTCTATGCCTTCTCGACGGAGAACTGGTCGCGGCCCCGCGATGAAGTCGATGCCCTGATGAACCTGTTCTCGGAGACCATCCGGCGTGAGGTCGACGAGCTCGCCCGCCGCGGCATCGAGCTGCGCTTCTCGGGTCGGCTGCAGGAGCTTTCGCCGGCGCTCCAGGACCAAATGCGGCAGGCCACGGAGCGAACCCGGGTCAGCGCCAAAGCGATTCTCAATATCGCGATCAACTACGGCGGCCGCCAGGAGATCATCGACGCCATCCGAGAGCTGGCGCGAGAGGGCGCCGATCTGACCCAACTCGAGGATGCCAACCTAGCGAATCACCTCTACACCCGGGGCTTGCCCGATCCGGACCTGGTGGTCCGCACCGCCGGCGAAATGCGACTCAGCAATTTTCTGCTCTGGCAGTCGGCGTACTCCGAGTTCTACAGCACCCAGACACTCTGGCCCGATTTCGCCGATGCCGACTTCGATGAGGCCATCGCCTCATACCAGCGGCGCATTCGTCGTTTTGGCGCGCGCCCCGAGGAGGTCCCGAATCGAGGTCGCTGATGCCAAGCCCGCCGAGCCGGCGGTAGCACCCCGACGCTCGAACATGGTGGTCCGCATCGCCACCGCCGCCGTGCTGATCGCGGTCGTGCTCGCAGTCCTGATCCTGGGGTCCGTCTGGGTCTATGCGGCGATTGCCGTGATTCTTGGCGCCGCGCTGATCGAGTACTGGAACCTCACCCGCGCCATGGCCGCGCCGGCGCCCCTCTGGCTGCTGTTCCCACTCAGCTATGCCCTCCTCCTTCGGGATCGGCTGCCGTCGTGGGTCGATGTCGCCTTCCTTCTGGCTGCCGCCACCGTGCTCGGGCTCGGCACGCTCGTGTTCGTGCGCGACTGGCGGGCGAGCCTCACCCGCTGGGCGCTCGCCGTCGGTGGAAGCCTCTACCTGGCCTTCACGCTGAGCTTCTACCTGTCGCTGTACTTCTTACATCGCCCCGATCCCAATCACCTGGGGTTCGGCTACGTGATCGCGGTCTTCGGCGCGATCTGGGTGGGCGACACGGCCGCCATGGTCGCCGGGATGCGCTTTGGCCGGCACCAATTCTTTTCGCGCATCAGCCCCAAGAAAACGGTGGAAGGGGCGGTGGCAGAGCTGCTCGCAAGTACGGTGTTTTTCAGCATCGTCGGCCTGTTTCTGAACATCAGCTTTCCGCACAACGTCATCCTCGGCCTTCTCATCGGCGTCTTTGCTGAGATCGGTGACCTCGTCGAATCGCAGATCAAGCGCACCGCCGGCGTCAAGGATGCGAGCCATCTGATCCCGGGCCACGGTGGCGTCCTCGACCGTATTGATTCGCTCCTACTCGTGGGAGTGGTCGTGTACTATTACGTGACCTTTCTGCAGCTCGCCTGAGCGGGCGGGTGCATGACTCAGGTTGACAACGCGTTTCAGCTGATGCGGGAATCTCCCGCCAACCCTGACTAAAGAGATGACATCCCCTCGTCCGTCGCCCCGGCGCCTGGCGCTGCTCGGTGCAACCGGGTCGATTGGCCGGCAGGTCTGCGACCTGGTCGAACGGCATCCCGACCGATTCGTGCTCCATGCGCTGATCGCCGGGAGTGACGCCGCCGCGCTCCAGGCCGTGGCTCGCCGTCATCCGGACGCCCACGCGCTGCTGGCCAAGCCCGCCGGCGCGGATGGTACCGGCGCCGCCCAGGCGATCGACGAGGCGGTGCGCGACCCCGAGGTCGACCTCGTAATCGTGGCCGCCGCCGGGAGTGCCGCACTGGCCCCGACCCTGGCCGCGCTCGAGGCGGGCAAGGACATCGCGCTGGCGACCAAGGAAGTCCTCGTCATGGCCGGCGAACTGGTTCGCGAACGGATGCGGCGCCACGGGTCGCAGATCTTCCCGATCGACAGCGAGCACAGTGCCATCTGGCAGTGCCTCTGGGGAGAGAAGGAGGGCGGCGTCCGCCGACTGATCCTGACCGGCTCGGGTGGTCCGTTCTTGCGCCGCCCGGTCGACACGTTGGAGAGCGTGACGATTGCCGAAGCACTGGCCCATCCCCGTTGGAAGATGGGACCGAAGATCAGCGTCGACTCGGCCACGATGATGAACAAGGGGCTCGAGGTGATCGAGGCGCACTTCCTCTTCGATGTCCCCTATACGGCCATCGATGTCATCATCCATCCGCAGAGCGTGGTCCATTCGATGGTCGAGTTCGTCGACGGCAGCATCAAGGCGCAGCTGGGGGTTCCCGACATGCACCTCCCGATCGCGATCGCCCTCAGCTTTCCGGATCGGTTGGAGGGCGTGGCGCCGGCACCCGACCTCGCCACGCTCGGCCAGCTCTCTTTCGAAGCCCTCGATGCGGTCCGCTACCCGGCGGTGGCGCTGGCCCGCGAGGCGGGACAGCGCGGCGGCACGACGCCCGCGGTGCTGAACGCGGCCAATGAGGAGGCCGTCGCCCTTTTCCTCCAGGGCCAGCGGCGATTCATCGACATCATCCCCTCGGTCTCCCGTGCCGTCGAGGCCGCGGAACCGGCGCAGGAGTTGACACTCGAGGCGGTCATTGCCGCGGACCGCTGGGCGCGCGCCCACGTGCGGGCCGCTGCCACGGGACCCAGCCGGCTGTGGAGCCAGCTGCCAGCATGAGCCCCGTCGTACTCGTCCCGCTCGTCATCCTCATCTTCAGCATCCTCGTGATCGTGCACGAGTCGGGCCACTTCATCAGCGCCAAGCTCGCCGGCATCAAGGTGGAGCAGTTCAGCGTCGGATTCGGTCCTCAACTCCTCGGCTGGCAGCGAGGCGAGACCCTCTACGCCGTCCGCGCCATCCCGCTCGGTGGCTTCGTCAAGTTGGCCGGGATGGACGGCACCATGGACGCCGGCCCTCGCAGCTTCAATGCGCATCCGCTCTGGCAGCGGTTCATCGTCATCGTCGCTGGATCGGCCTTCAACCTGGCGCTGCCGGTGTTGATCTTCTTCGCCGTCTACACCACGGTCGGAGCAGCCGAGGTCAGAACCCCAATCGAGGTCAGCGCCGTGGACACCGGTACACCGGCGAGCAACGCGGGGCTGCAGGCGGGTGACGTGATCCGCTCCGTAAACGGTCGCTCCATCAACAAATTCGAAGACCTGCGAAGCGCCCTCGATGCGGCCAAAGACACCCCGGCGACGGTCGTCGTGGACCGTCACGGTCAACTGCTGACCTTGACGGTGACGCCCAAGCTCGACCCCGCCTCCGGGAGTTACATCCTTGGCTTCCATCCCGCGATCCACTCCTGGAAGCCGGGTCCCGTCGACGCCGCGGGACGGGCGCTCCGCGATACCGGCGATTCCATCGTGGGGATTGCCGGGGGCATCTATCAACTTGCGACCGACAAGAAACTGGGGGGCCTGCTGGGCCCGAGGGGCCTGGAAGGTCCGGTCGGCATCGTGAAGACGACGGCCAAGGCCGCCCAGGCCGGGCCGCTGTCACTGGTCGGCGTGGTCGCGCTGCTGAGCCTCAGCCTGGGGCTGGCGAACATCCTGCCGTTCCCCGCATTGGATGGTGGACGCGCCGCCTTTCTGGTGCTGGAATTGGTCCGCGGCCGGCCGGTCGATCCCGCTCGTGAGCAGGTCGTCCACTACGTCGGGCTCGCTCTCTTGTTTGGGTTGATCGGTTTGGTGACATATAACGACTTGTTGAGATGAGGCATGAAAACACGCCGTAAGTCGGTTCCGGTTCGGGTCGGCGACGTTGTCATCGGAGGCGCCGCGGAGATCGTGGTGCAATCGATGACGAAAGCTGACACGCGCGATGTCAAAGCGACACTCAACGAGATCGCTCGCCTCAAAGACGCGAGGTGTCGCATCGTTCGCGTCGCGGTCCCGACCAAGGAAGCGGCCCTAGCGATGGTGGAGATCAAGAAGGCATCACCGCTGCCGATCATCGCCGACATTCATTACGATGCCCCCCTGGCGCTGATGGCGCTCGAGGCCGGCGTCGACGGCCTGCGGCTCAACCCGGGCAACATCAAAGACCCGGAGAAGGTGAAGGAGATCACCCGCCGAGCCAAGGAACGTGAGATCCCGATCCGGATCGGCGTCAACGCCGGGTCACTGCCGGGCCGGCCCAAGGAAGGGGCGGGTGTGCGCCCACCGATCGACGAGGTGGTGACGGCCATGGTCAACGCCGCGCTCGGCCACATCCACATCCTGGAATCGCTCGACTTCAACCTGATCAAGGTCTCGATGAAGGCCTCCGACCCGCCCACCATGATCGCCGCCAACCGGGCGATCGCCGACAAGATTGCCTATCCGCTGCACCTGGGCGTCACCGAAGCCGGTCCGCCCCGCACCGGCGCGGTGAAGAGCGCGGTCGGGATCGGGGTGCTGCTGGAGGAGGGCATCGGCGACACCATTCGCGTCTCGCTGGCGGGCGACTCGGTCGAGGAAGTCGAGGTGGGCTACGGCATCGTCAGCGCACTGGCCGAAAAGCTGACCGGGCCGAACCTGATCGCCTGCCCGATGTGCGGCCGGCTCGAGATCGACATGCTGCCGATGGTGGCCGAGGTGGAGAAGGCGCTCAAACGGATCAAGCGGCCGATCAACGTGTCGGTG
>DATNNA010000176.1:0-9787 GCA_035602075.1 Binatus sp. (SeqCode)
GGGGGAGGAGGAAGACCTCCAGGCCTGGGAAGACGCGATCAAGGGACGCCTCGAGGAGTACAAGCGCTTCAAGGAGCTCGCCGAGTCCCTGATGCGGCGCCACGCCAGCGGGCGCTTTACCTTCGCCGGCCTGCTCGAGCCCGACGTGATCCCGCAGGCGCGGGTGCAGGTGAGTCTCGACGCACTCGCCAGCGCGTTCCGGCAAGTGCTCGACCGGTTGCCACCGCCGGGGCAGGTCACGGTGGAGATGGAGCACGTGTCACTCGGCGAGAAGCTCGAGGAACTCCGCCAGATGCTAGCGCGTCAAGCGCAGCTCAACTTCAGCGCCATCTTCCGGCACGCGCGCACGCGGTTGGAAGCCGTGGTCACCTTCCTGGCCCTCCTCGAGCTGATTAGAATCGGTGAGGCCCGCGTCGCGCAGGCCTCCGCCTTCGCTGAAATCACGGTGCACGGACAGGAGAGAAAGGAAGAGTGAGCTCCTCGATCGATGGTGCCACGCAGGTGCGGGACACGACGGGCCTGGCGGCCGCCCTCGAGGCGGTGCTGTTCACCCTCAATCGGGCGGTCACCGTGCTCGAACTCCAGGACATCCTGCAGTCGCCGCTACCCGACATCGAAGCCGCCGCCGCCACCCTGACCGGGACGTTGGCGGGCCGCGGCCTCTTTTTGCAACGTCATCAGGACCAACTCCAGCTGGTGACCGACCCGGCGCAGGCCGACGTGGTTCGTCGCGTCTTGCGGCCGGAGTACCCCTCGCGTCTCTCCCCGGCGGCGTACGAAACGCTCGCCATCATCGCCTACCGGCAGCCGCTTACCCGCGCGCGCATCGAGGAGATTCGGGGCGTCAACTGCGAAGCGGTACTGGAAAGCCTCGAAGAAAAGGGGCTGATCGAGGAGACCGGCCGGCTCGAGGCGCCGGGAACGCCTCGCCTCTTCGGCACCACGATGCGGTTCCTGCAGATCCTGGGACTGAGCAGCCTGAACGAGCTGCCACCGCTACCGCAATCCGGCTCAACCAGTTCCTAGCGCGCGCCGGCGTGGCGGCCCGGCGAAAGGCCGACCAGTTGATTGCGTCAGGACAGGTTTCGGTGAACGGCACGCCCGCCATTGCCGGACAGCAGGTCACCCCGGGCATCGACCAGGTGACCCTCGACGGGAGGCCCGTCGAACCAGTTTCGGCGTTGACCTACCTGATGATGAACAAGCCGGTCGGCGTGTTGACCAGCGTCGGCGATGACCGCGGCCGGCAAACCGTGATGGACCGCCTGCCCGCCGCACGGCCACGGGTCTTCCCCGTTGGCCGGCTCGATCTCGACAGTCGAGGGTTGGTGTTGTTGACCGATGACGGCGAGCTCGCGGGGCGCCTGATGCACCCCCGCTACCATGTCGAGAAGGAATACCGGGTTGTGGTCAGAGGCCGCCCGGGTGAGGACGCATTGCGGCGACTCTCGGAGGGGATGGTCGTGAGAGGGGAGCGATTCGAGCCGGCCGACGTCGAGGTGCTCGACGCGGCGGACGGCGACACCCGGCTGTCGATGGTGCTGCGTGAGGGCCGCAAGCGCGAAGTGCGGCGGCTCTGGCAGGCGTTGGGTCATCCCGTGCTCGATTTGCAGCGCGTGCGCATCGATGGGCTTCAGTTGGGCGACCTCGCCGAGGGCGGGGTCCGCCCACTTCGATCCGACGAGGTGGCGCGCCTGAAGACGGCGGCGGGTCTTTAGGGTGATCATCGCGATCGATGGTCCAGCCGGATCCGGAAAGACGACCATCGGTCGGATGGTGGCCGAATCTCTGGGATTCGCGCTGGTCGACACCGGCCTGTTCTATCGCGCTGTCACCGTAGAAGCCCGGCGTCGCGGGATCTCGGCCGACGACGTGCGAGCCCTGACCAAGATGTTGGATGAGGTGCGCATCGAGATCAACACGTCGCCCGCAGCCGGTCGGAAGGGACCGCTGCTCTCGATCGATGGACGCGATGTCAGCCGTGAGGCGCACGATCCGGCAATTGCGGGCGAACTCTCGCGCATTTCCGGGATCCCCGACGTGCGCCGGATGTTGATCGACCCGCAGCGGCACTCGGCCCGGGGCGATGCCGTGATTCTCGGCCGCGACATCGGAACCGTCATCTTTCCCGACGCGGATGTGAAATTCTTCTTCACCGCGCCGGCCGCCGAGCGGGTTGCCCGGCGCCGCCGCGAGTTGGATCAGGCGCGCGGCGGCGCGACGCCCGATGCGGTCATGGAGCAGGAAGTCGAAGCCCGGGACCGCGCCGACCAGGAGCGAGAAATTGCGCCGTTGCGGCCGGCAACCGATGCTATAATCGTCGCGACTGAGGGCAAGTCGGTCGGTCAGGTGTTTGACGAAGTGATGGCCCGGCTGCCGAAGCACTGATCTTGAGCTATTCCTTCCTTACTGGTCTTGCACGGCTCCTAACCCGCATTCTTCTGGGATCAAAATTCCACCTCCGCGGCACAGCGAACGTGCCACGCTCCGGCCCGCTCTTGATCGTGTCGAACCACGTGGGCGCCGTCGACCCGGCCATCATCGGCGGCTGGACCCCTCGGCCGGTCTGGTTCATGGCAAAAGCGGAGCTCTTCAAAGGCAGTTGGGCCTGGTTGATGCGCGCCTACCACGCCTTTCCCGTCGTGAGGCATTCGCCTGACCGCACGGCGCTCCGCCGAGCCTTCGGGCTGTTGAGAGACGGATCGGCCGTCGTGCTCTTTCCCGAGGGGCACCGCTCGGAGAACGCCCGCCTGCTACGAGCCGAGCCTGGGGCCGGCTTCGTGGCACGCCGCTCGGGCGCACCGCTGGTGCCGATTGCCATCACCGGGACGCAGAACGTCTTCGGCCGGCACAGCCGGATGCTGCGACGGGCGGAGGTCGGCATGACCTTTGGCGAGCCGTTCCAATTACCGGAACGGAATCGGGATGGCAGCCCGATGGATCATCAGCAGAGCGCGGACTACCTGATGACAAAGATCGCCCTGCTGCTGCCGTTGGAATACCAGGGGGAATACGCCGTGCCAGATGAATCGTTGAGGCGTTCCGTATGAAGAAGATTTATGTGCTGGACACCAACGTCCTGCTGCACGATCCGAACGCGATCTACTCCTTCGAGGACAACGAGATCGTGATCCCGCTGACCGTGATCGAAGAGGTCGACGGTCAGAAGCGCCGGCAGGACGAGGTCGGGCGGCACGCCCGCCTGATCGCCCACTATTTCGACGAGCTTCGCGCCAAGGGAAAGCTCTCCGAGGGGGTCCCCCTCAAGTACGGTGGCACGCTGCGCGTCGTGCTGACCCACGACAGCACGGCGCAGCTCCCGGAGGACCTCGATCCTCGCAAGCCCGACAACCAGGTGATCGCCTTGACGTTGCAACTGAAGGCTGAGAGCAACGGCACCCCCGTCATCCTGGTCAGCAAAGATATCAACGTCCGGGTGAAGGCCGATGCCCTCAACCTCCAGGCGCAGGACTACGAGACCGACAAGATGGTGCTCAGGGAAGAGGACCTCTACGACGGTATGACGACCCTCACGGTGCCGCCGGACGATATCGAGACCTTCAACAAGACGAATGTCTACCAGCCGTCGAACGGCCAGCTCTACTTCAACCAATTCGTGCACTTCAAGTCGGTGAACGGCACGAAGTCGAGCGCGCTGGGACGCTACGACGCGGCGGCCGGCCATGTGGTGGGGCTGGCCACGATCAAAAAAGAAATCTGGGGGATTCAACCGAAGAACCTCGGTCAGCGCTTCGCCTTCGACATCCTGCTCGACGACCGGATCCCTTTTGTCACCATGACGGGCCAGGCCGGCACCGGGAAGACGCTCCTGGCACTCGCGGCCGGGCTGAACAAGGTGCTCGACCAGCACAAGTACCGGCGCCTGCTCGTCACCCGTCCGGTGATTCCGATGGGTAAGGACGTCGGCTACCTTCCCGGCGACAAGGACGAGAAGCTGCGGCCTTGGATGCAGCCGATCTACGACAACCTCGAGTACCTGATGGGCTGCATCTACAAGGAACAAATGGCGGCGGACATGATCCGGCACATCCAGGACAAAGGGCTTTTCGAGGCCGAAGCGCTCACCTACATCCGCGGCCGGAGCATCCCGCAACAATTCATCATCGTCGACGAGGCACAAAATCTCACCCCGCACGAGGTCAAGACGATCGTGTCGCGCGCGGGCGAGGGGACCAAGATCGTGCTCACCGGCGACCCCAACCAGATCGACCACCCGTACCTCGACTTCCGGAGTAACGGGCTCTGCTACGCGATCGAGAAGTTCAAGAACAATCCCCTGGCCGGCCACGTCACTCTGACCAAGGGCCAAAGGTCAGAACTCGCGGAGCTTGCTGCGAAATTGCTGTAAGCGGTGGCCTGATTTGAGAGCATTGCGGTAGTGGATCGCACGCTCGTTGCTCTCGATCTCGAGACCACCGGCCTCAGTCCCAGGCTCGATCGGATCATCGAGGTCGGGGCCGTCCGGTTCCAGGGCGACCAGGTCCTCGCCACTTTCCAATCACTGGTTCGTCCGGAAGTCGGCATTCCCCGCGCGGTTCAGGAACTCACCGGGATCCGCGATGCCGACGTGGCCGCCGCGCCCCAGCCCGAGCAGGTCCTGGCGCAGCTGATCGACTTCGTCGGGACGAGTGGGGTCGTGGCGCATAGCGGCACCTTCGACCTCTCGTTCCTGGTCGACGGCGACGCGGAGCCGGTTTATGCGCTGTTCGACACGCTCGACCTCTCGCGCATCATGCTGCCGGCCGCCCCCAGCCACAGCCTGCCGCATCTTTCGCGCCAGCTCGGCCTGAGCCATCCACATCCGCATCGGGCACTGTCGGACGCGGACGCCGCGCGGCAGCTCTTCCGTTACCTCTGGCAGTTTGCGCGCGGCTTCCCGGCCGAGCTGCTGGACCGGATGGTGGAGGTGGCCGACGGCTGGCCGCATCCGATCCACTATTTCCTGAAGGAAGCGCGGGGGGCCGGTTCCAACGGGGTCGAGAGCCTGCCGCCGACGAGCGTGTCGCCCGCCAACGCCGTCCGCGCCGACACGCCCTCGACCGATCCGCAAGCGATCCGCGCCCTGCTCGGACCCGATGGTCCGATGGCGGGGCTGCTCGACGACTATGAGCTCCGCGAATCACAGCTGCAGATGACGCTCGCCATCGCCCAGCTTTACGCCCGCGGTGGTCGCCTCCTCGTCGAGGCCGGCCCGGGAACTGGCAAGTCACTCGCCTACCTGGTGCCCGCGGTTCACCACGCGGTTGCCAGCGGTGAGCGGGTGGTGGTGGCGACCAACACCATCACGCTCCAGGAGCAGCTCTTCTCGAAGGACATCCCGTTCATGCGCAGCTGGCTGCCGTTCGACTTCAAGGCCTCGCTGCTGAAAGGCCGCGCGAACTACGTCAGCCTGCGGCGTTGGAACCGCTACCTCAACGCGCCCAGCCGTCGTGCCGACGGCAGCTGGTTCCACGACGAGGCGAAGTTCAAACTACGGATGCTGGTCTGGCTGGCCCAGACTCGCCACGGTGATCGCTCCGAGATCAAGCTCAACGGATTCGACGAGATGTTCTGGCTGCGGGCGGCGTCGACGGCGGATGATTGCCTGGCGGCCCATTGCGAAAACTACAAGACCCAGCGGTGTTTCTACTGGAATAGCCGGCGCGGGGCGCAGGATGCCGACCTGATCGTGACCAACCACGCGTTGCTGCTGGCGGACGCGCTGAACGGTGGCTCGGTCCTGCCGCCGCACACGCACCTGGTGGTGGACGAGGCGCACCAGCTCGAAGAGACGGCGGTCGACGCGCTCACCCAGCGGGTGGGGGAGGACGAGGTGCTGGAAAGCATCGACGGGGCCCTCACCTGGTTCCGTGCCGCGGTTGGCCCGCCCGGCGACGCTATCCGCACGCCGGCCGCGGACGCGAAGCAGGCCCTCACCGATTTTTTCCAGGAGGCCCGGGCCATCGTGCGGCAGCGACAGCCGGAAATCCCGCTGCGGCCGTCGCGAGAGGAGCCCGTCGTCCTCGACCCAACGCTTCGGGCCTCGTCGGAGATCGTGCCGCTCTCCGGGCTGGCGGGCAAGCTCGCCGACCAGGCGATGCGGCTTCGTCGCGCCCTGGATGATGCCGCCGCTCAGTTGCCCCTGGAGAGCAACCCGTATGCCCAGCGGGAGCTCGACCTCTTTGTGACCCAGTTCCAGGGACGGGTGGAGCTCATCGTGCAGGCGTTGCTGCAGCCACGGCCCGACCGCCTCTACTGGATCCGAAGCGAGCGTCGCTCGGGCCGTCCGCTGGTCCAGGCGGCGCCGACGATGGCCGGGCGCGAGCTGCAGGCACGAGCCTTCGCCGGAAAGGAGACGGTGGTCTTCACCTCAGCCACCCTCGCCGTGGCCGATTCCTTCGAGTACTTCAAACGCGGGGTCGGGCTCGAGGCCTTGAGCACCCACGAGATGGTGCTGGCCTCGCCGTTCGACTACCTCTCGCAAGCACTGCTCTGCCTGCCGACCGACCTCAAGGATCTCAGTGACGTCGCGTTCCTCGACCAGGTGACGAGCGTCGTTGGCGAGATCGCCGAGGCAATCGACGGCCGGACGCTGGTGCTGTTCACGTCCCACCAGCAGCTGCGGGATGTTGCCGACCGTCTGCGGGTCCGGACCGCGCGCGGCGATCTGACGGTGTTGGCGCAGAACCTGGATGGCACTCGTCGACAGCTGCTCGCGCAGTTCCAGGAGGACCCACGCAGCATCCTGTTGGGGAGCAGCAGCTTCTGGGAAGGGATCGATATTCCGGGCGATGCCCTCTCCTGCGTCGTGATCGTCCGGTTGCCGTTCAGAGTTCCGAGCGATCCGCTGCAACTGGCGCGGAGCGCCACCCTCGCCGATCCCTTCGGGCAGCTGGCGCTTCCCGAGGCGGTCTTACGCCTCAAGCAGGGGTTCGGCCGGCTGATCCGGCGCCAGAGCGACCGCGGGGCTGTCGTCCTCATGGACCACCGGATCGCGAACCGCACTTACGGCACCGCATTTCTCGATGCGCTCCCGCGCGCCGCCGTCCACCTGGGGCAATGCGATGAGATGGCGCCGGCCATCGCCCAGTGGCTGGCCCGCGGCCGCGGCGGCCTGCGGGGATCGCGCACGCCTGACCTGTCCAGCCGGGTCGGCACGTGAGTCGGGACGGCCGGCTCGCGGTCGGGCTGGTGCAGATGGACCCGGCGCTCGGCGACCGCGCTCGCAACCTCGAGCGCCATCGCCAGTGGGTACAGCAGGCGGCCGAGGCGGGCGTCGAGCTGCTGGTTTTCCCGGAGCTCAGCCTGACCGGCTATTTCCTCAAAGACCTGGTGGCGGAAAGCGCCATTCCGCTGGAAGGCGCCGTGATGGATGAGCTGCGCAGCCTGTCGAGTGGGCTGGACGTTGTGCTGGGCGCGGTCGTCGAGGAGCCTGATCATCGTTACTTCAACGCCAGCCTCTACTTCAGTCAGGGAGAACTCGTCCACCTCCACCGCAAGGTGTACCTCCCGACCTACGGTATGTTCGACGAGAAACGCTACTTCGCGGCCGGTGATCGGTTCCGCAGTTTCAAGACCGGATTCGGCCGCGCCGGGATTCTGGTGTGCGAAGACATCTGGCACCTCTCGAGCGCCTACATCCTCAGTCTCGAAGGCGTGGACATGATCATCTGTCCGTCGTCCAGCCCGGGGCGCGGGGTCACGACCGACGAGCGGCTAGGAACGGCCGAGTCATATGGCATCCTCTGTCGTACCTATGCCCAGTTCCTCACGAGCTTCTTCCTCTACTGCAACCGGGTCGGTTATGAGGACGGCGCGAACTTCTGGGGTGGCTCCATGGTGATCGGTCCGAACGGTGACATCATCGCCCAGCAGGAAGACGCCGACGAGGCGCTCGTCCTGGCCAACCTCGACCTGGGTGACGTCCGCCGGGAGCGGCTCGCCAATCCATTGTTGCGCGACGAACGGCTTGAGCTGACCATCAACGAGTTGCGACGGGTCTGGCATGAGCGCACCCGCAAGCCTTACTGAGCCGGTCTTTCCGCCGCTGCGGATCAATCCCGAGCTGGTCCGCGGCATCCTGGTGGGCTTCATCCGCAACGAGGTGCGAAAGGTCGGTTTCGAGCGAGTCGTCCTTGGCCTGAGTGGCGGCGTCGATTCCAGCCTCGTCGCAACGCTCGCCACCGAGGCGCTCGGCCCAAAGAACGTGGTGGCCTTCATCATGCCCTACACGACGAGCGATCCCAAGAGCAAGAGCGACGCGCTGCAGGTGGTCCAGCAGCTGGGCATCCATCAGCTGGAGATCGACATCAGCCCGCAGGTCGATGCCTATTTCCAGCACTTCCCCGACGCCGACCAGAAGCAGCGGGGGAACAAGATGGCGCGCGAGCGGATGTCGATCCTCTATGACCAGTCGTGGGCGTGGCGCGCGCTCGTCATCGGCACGAGCAACAAGACCGAGCTGCTGCTCGGCTACGGCACGATCTACGGGGACATGGCGAGTGCGATCAACCCGATCGGCGACCTGTACAAGACCCAGGTCTGGCAACTGGCCGATGCCCTCGGAGTCCCGACTTCGATCGTGCAAAAGGCGCCCTCCGCGGACCTGTGGGCCGGCCAGTCCGATGAGACCGAACTGGGCTTCCAGTACCGGATGATCGACCAGCTTCTCTACTACCTTGTCGAGCGGCGCTACACGGTCGAGGAGCTGAAGCGGGTCGGCTTCGATGAGGCGTTCATCGAGGAGATCGTCCGCCGCGTCCGCGACAACCAGTACAAGCGCCGCCTTCCGGTCATCGCCAAGCTGTCCTCGCGGACCATTGATCGCGACTTTCGCTATCCGCGCGATTGGGGACACTGATGTCCCCCGCCAGCTGAATTGGGGACGCTGTTCCTGGTCGCCACTCCGATCGGCAACCTCGACGACATCACCCTTCGCGCCCTGCACGTGCTCGAGTCGGTGCCGCTGATTGCCGCCGAGGACACCCGGCACACGATGAAACTGCTGACCCACTTTGGTCTGCGCCGGCAAATGATCAGCCTCCATGCCAAGAACGAGGCGCGCCAACTGCAATCGATTCTGGCTCGTCTCGAGCAGCACGATATTGCCCTCGTCTCCGACGCCGGCACGCCAGCGCTCTCCGACCCGGGCGTGCGCCTGGTGAGCGCCGCGGTCGGCGCCGGTTACCCGGTGGTGCCAATTCCCGGACCGTCGGCGGTCCTCGCCGCCCTGGTGAGCTCCGGCCTTCCCACCAACCAGTTCACCTTTCTGGGCTTTCTGCCGCGCAAACGGGGCGAGCTGGAGCGGCTGATCCGCGAGACGGCCCTGGCCAAGCGGAGCTTCGTCTTCTTCGAATCCCCGCATCGGATCCAGCGGACATTGGATATAATGGCGTCCGCCCTCGGCCCCCGCTCGCTGGTGGTGGCACGGGAGATCACCAAGCTCCACGAAGAGTTCTTACGTGGAACGCCGGCGACACTCCTGGAGCACTTCGCGAAATCTCCACCCCGAGGCGAGCTGACGGTCGTGGTAGCCGGCAGCGATTGGAAGGCCTCAAATGAGTAAGTTCTACGTCACGACGGCGATCGCATACGTGTATGACGCACCAGCGCTTCATCACATCTACGAATTCGTGGCTACCGATGTGCTCGCCCGCTACCACCGCATGATTGGTGACGACACCTTCTTTCTCACCGGGACCGACGAACATTCTCAGAACGTCGAGCGACGAGCTCGCGAACAAGGGGTATCGCCGCAGGAGTTCAGCAGCCGGATGGCCGAGGTCTT
>DATNNA010000177.1:0-3211 GCA_035602075.1 Binatus sp. (SeqCode)
GGGCTGCGGCGCCCCCGGCACCCCGCTTACTGCTGCTTCCTTCCGGACCTGACAGGGTTCACGGAACCAGGTCGCGCAGGACCAGGCCATCAACGCAGTCGCACGAAACGACGCTCCGGACAGCGCACCCCTCAAAGGGGAGTTCGACCCCGCTAAAGCGGATTGCGGGTACAGGGCACCGCTGGCTCCCCGTCTAGCGCGATCGGGACCATTCTACCCGCGTCCCGCGGACTTAACCTTGCGGTTCGCGGGGCGGCCGGAACGTCAGCAGGGACCAGGCGCCCAGCCAGGCAATCATGGCCCCGAAGACGATCCCCACGGCCAGGTCGAGGCTCAGGTTGATGAGCTGGGCTCCAGTGTCCGTGGCCTGTCGCTTCGCCGCCGGGCTGAGACGGTTGAAGGCGGCCTGACCAATCGGCAGATAGGTAAGGATGAGCGCCGCGACCACGTTATGGAACAACTCGCTGATCCCGCCGGCGATCGCGCCCATCTGCAGGGCAGGGTTGGTGGTCTTCGTTGATGCCGCCAGCTTGCGACCGGCGCCCCCGATGATGAGAAAACCAAGAACCGCGCTGACGAAATTCGAGAACGTGGTCGGCATCAAGTCATGCGTGGCGTAGACCGCCACCAGGAGGACGAGCAGCGCAAAGACACCGCCGATAACACCGAATAGCAACCCTTCTCGAAGGACGAGTCCGATGCGCGCCACTAATTGACCCGGCTGATCAGCTGGCCTCGCAGCTGTTTGACCCGCGGCGCATCCTCCGGCTCCGGCCGCACGGCGAGGTAGCGGGTGAAATCGGTCAACGCCTCCTTGTCGTGGTGCATCTGAAAATGGATCATGCCGCGATCCCTCCACTCCGACGTGAGATGCGGGTCGGTCAACATGATCCGGTCACTGGCGCTGAGGGCCCGCGCCAGGTCGCCGCGCGACAGGTAGAGGCTCTTCAGGTTGTTGAGGATGCGCGACAGGATTTGCCGTTTTGTCGACGGCTCGAGTAGGGCCGGCCGCATCGTCACTTCCCCACCGTACATCTCGTTCAGCATCTTCGCGCATTCCTCACGGGTCAGCGTGCGGCCGTTGAAGGCGTCGATGAAGATCTCGCCGCTCGCTGCCGGGGCGTACTTGACCAGGAAGTGGCCGGGCATGCCAACCCCTCGTACCGGCAAGCCGGCTCTCTCCCCTACGGCCACGTACAGCACGGCCAATGTGATGGGGATGCCCACCCGGCGGTCCAGCACCTCGTTGAGAAAGCTGTTGCGCGGGTCGTAGTACTCCTGGCGATTTCCCTTGAAGTGCAGCTCCTCGAACAGGTAGGCGTTCGCCACCTCGACGACGCGCCGGGGTTCAACCTCGGCCCTGATCCGCTGCTTCAACTCGCTCCCCATCCGGGAGATCTGATTGAGATACACTGCCGGACGCAGGTCCGCGTACTCCTCGGCGGCGATCAACAGAGCCGCTTCGGCCAGGTCCAATTCCGCCTCCGGCGTCTGCAACAGGCGCGTGAACGCGTCGCGTGCCTCAGCCGGCGTCATGCCCAGATAGTCTAGATAGGCGGAACGGTGCGTACAGGATCGCCAGCACAACGAACGTCAGGACCGCGCCCGTCGCAACGTACCAGGGCCACGGACCCATCAGGCTGAGGAGGCTCCCGCTGGCCGGCACCTGCCGCAGGTACATGTAGTTGCCACCGGTGACCAGATCGATCAGCCCGACAACGGCCGCAAAGGCGAGCGTCAACAGGAAAATGCGGCGCACCGCACCGGGCCGCGGGTGCAACGCGAGCCCGATGACCAGGAAGAGGGCCGCCAGGATGACCAGGTCGTGGGTCACGTAAAACTGCAGATAGGGAAAGCTCGGAAAATGCTGGTCCTGGAGGTCTGGCGTGAGCACCGCCTGGAGGGTCCCGCCCAGTCCCCAGAAGTAAGCCACTTCGACCAACAGCAGCTGCCGCCAGAGAAGCGCGGCGGCGGCGACAAACCCGCCGACGTCGCAGAGCTGGACGGGGAGGCTGGCACCCAAGGACCAGGTCTTATTCGCCAGGACGTACGGCTGCCAGCTCAGTTCCGCGATCACGAGAACGACGGCGATGATCGCGGCCACCGCGTCGATCCATCGGCCGGGAGCGCGCCGGGCGGCAACGCAGAGTAGCACCGCAACCACGACCAGGAGTGCGAGTGGAAGTACGTGCTCGGCCGATAGGATACCCACCGGCCGTCGATTCTAGATGCTTAAATGGGCGCTCACATGGCGAAGTTGATTTACTCGGCAATCACGTCGCTCGACGGCTACGTCGCGGACGAGGACGGCAACTTCGACTGGGCGGCGCCGGACGAGGAGGTGCACATCTTCGTCAACGACCTCGAGCGGCGGGTCGGCACCTACCTCTACGGACGCCGCATGTACGAGGTGATGCGCTACTGGGAGAGCGCGCCCACCGCCGCCGGCCAGGCGGCCGCGGTGGAGGACTACGCCGCGATCTGGCAGGCAGCCGACAAGGTCGTGTACTCCAAGACGCTGGAGACGGCGTCCAGCGGCAGGACACGGATCGAGCGACAGTTCGACCCCGGAGCGGTCCGGCATATGAAAGCATCGGCGGGACGTGACCTCTCGGTGGGCGGTCCCGACCTCGCCGCCCAGGCGATCAGGGCCGGGTTGGTCGACGAGTTCCACTTCTTCGTCGTCCCGATCGTGGTGGGAGGCGGCAACGCGTCTCTCCCCAACGATGTCCGGGTGAAGCTCGAGCTGCTCGACGAACACCGTTTCAGCAGCGGCGTGGTTCACCTCCACTACCGCACCCGGAACTGATTGCCACCGCCTGAGCGCGTCTTCGTGATCGTGGTCGAGTCCGCGGGTGGTCGCGAGCCGGAGCGGATGCCGTTACTCAGCCACATCGGCCCGGATGGCGCCCGGCGCACGGCCGTCTTCAGCAGCATGCTGCTAGCGACTACGTTCCTTAGCCAGGCCCAACAACTGGGCCACTACGTCAAGCTCGACTACATCTTTCCAGCCGATGGACGCCGCCTGGCCGAGGATTTTCCCGAGTATGAGGCCCGCCTGGACCCGAGCCCCCAGGCCTTCTTCGGAGGCGAACCAGCCGCCTAGACCGGCACAAGCTCCCCGACCTCCCGAACGTTACATGCCCGTCATCATGCCCCGCTTCAGCCATCGGCTGGCATTGAAGATCGTGCTCCCCTTCGCGGCCCTCAC
>DATNNA010000178.1:0-8584 GCA_035602075.1 Binatus sp. (SeqCode)
GTGTAGAGGTCGAGCAGGGCCTGGGTCGGATGATGGCCGGCCCCGTCGCCGGCGTTGATGACCGGCACCGTCGCCACCTGCGCCGCCCGGTCGGCGGCGCCAACCTCGGGATGGCGAAGGACGATCCCCTGCGCATAGCCACTGATGACACGGATCGCGTCCTCCAGCGATTCCCCCTTGGCGGCGGAGGAGGCCCGGGTCGCGTTCTCGGCGCTGAGCACCTGTCCGCCCAGCCGATGCATGGCGGCCTCGAAGGAAAACCGGGTGCGAGTGCTCGGTTCGTAGAAGACGGTCGCGAGCAGCTGCCCTGGCAGCCGTGCCTCGATGTCGCTGGCCTCTTCGAATGCGGCCGCACGCTCGAGCAACTGCTCGATCAAGGCGCGGTCCAGGGCGTGTGGCCCGATGAGATGTCGGATGGGAACCTGCGTCCGCGCGGGCGGAGCGGTCAGGGTGTCACGCACCGGATTCTCCTTTCGGTCTCTCTGGACCGGGTTAAAGGACGAAGGTCCCGGTAAGTCTACGGACTGTCGCGCAGGCTGTCAAACGACCACCTGTTCGACCCTGATATCAACGATCCTGATCGAACGCATCGGAAGAATGAATTGGACAAATAGCAGGTCCCTTGATACTGTCGCTATAGCCTATGGAAGTAATCGTTTACACCCGACCCGACTGCGAGAGCAGCCGCCGGATCAAGGAGATCCTGGAGAACCGAGGCGTCGCCTTCCAGGAGCACATCTGCGCCGACGGCAAGCTCGATGGCAAAGACCTGCGCAACCTCGACATCGAGGTCCGGCAGGTCCCGCTCACCGTGATCGACGGCGTGCCGATCGCGGGCCTGCAGCAGGCCAAGATCGAGCAAGCGATCGGCTGGATCGGCTTCTAACCGACTCGCGACCCGGCCGCTAGATCCGGGCGTCCGGCGGCGGGTACGATGGATTCATGCCCGAGATCGGCAAGCTACTCATCATCATCGGCGGCTTCATCCTCGTGGTCGGCCTCTTTCTGAGCCTGGGCCTGCGGATTCCCTATCTCGGCAAACTGCCCGGTGACATCTCGATCGATCGCGGCAATGTCCATTTTTACTTTCCGATCGTCACCGGCCTGCTGCTCAGCCTGGTGCTGACGATCCTACTGAACGTCTTCTTCCGCCGCTGACCTAACTCGTCCGGGCCTTCCGGATTTCCTGGTACACGTCGCGCAGCGCGGGCGTGATCGGCTCCGGGATGCGAATCTCGAGGGTGGCGTAAAGGTCGCCGGCCAGCCCGTCTTTGAGCGCGGGTAAACCCTTGCCCTTCAGCCGGAAGACTTTGCCCGCCTGGCTGGCGGCTGGGATCTTCAGCTGGAGTTGTCCCCCAGTCAGTGATTGGATCGTGACCTCGTCCCCCAGCGCGGCCTGGTCGTCGAGTACCGGAAGAGGCGTGTAAAGGTCGCGGCCCTTGGCCGCGAAACGGTCATGCGGCAGCAGATGCACACGGAGATAAAGGTCGCCGGCTTCGGCGCCACGCTGCCCTTCTCCCTTGACCCGGATGCGTGAGCCCTCGATCACACCGGCCGGAATCTTGACCTGGATCTGCCGGCGCGTCGCAAGCACCCCCGACCCGCCGCACGTCGGGCAAGTCACGCTCTCCATTACGGTTCGATTGCCCACCTTGCGCCGCTCCGCAACGAAGCCTGAGCCGCCGCAGGTAGGACAGGTCTCGGGCACCTCGGTTTGAATCGTTCGCTCGCCACCGCGCGCGGCCTCCTCGAGCGTGATCTCGAAGGGGTGCTCGATGTCTTCGCCCCGCTGGCGGGTAACGGTTCGCCCTCGCGTACCCTCGAAGCCGAAGCCGGAAAACCCACCGCCCTCGCCGGAAAAGTAGGTATTGAAGAAGTCGCTGAAATCACCGAAGCCGGCAGCCTGGCCGGCGCCCTGGCTGGGCTGCGACTGGTACTGGCGGGCAAACTCCTGCTCACGCTCGATGCGTTCCCAGTCGGCGCCGAGCTGGTCGTATTTCGACCGCTTCTTCGGGTCGCTGAGGACCTCGTACGCCTCGTTGATCAGCTTGAAGCGGTCGGTGGCCTTGGGGTCCTTGTTGACGTCCGGATGGAACTGGCGCGCCAGCCGGCGATAGGCGGACTTGATCTCCTTCTCGGTCGCGGTCCGAGTGACACCGAGGGTCTTGTAGTAGTCCTTGTACTGGGGCGTTGCCATGCGTTGACTCAGTGATGCCCGAAATCGCCCAGCCTAAAACGAGGGTCAGGAGACGCTGTGGACAGCGGCGTACTCGCGGCAGTGCTGGACGAACTTATCGACCAGCAGCGGGTTCTGTCCGAAGTGCAAATGCACGTAGCTGGCCAGCAGGTTCGGCGCCACGAAACCTTCGTAGCCGATCACGTCGCCCTCGGCGTTCTGCATCTGATAGGCGGGTTTCAGGTCGCCGTTGTGTCCGGTGATGCGGCTCCAGTGGAACTCGTGCCCACGGTAGAACTGGCCACGAGGTGACAGGATGTTGTCTTCGAGCGTGAGGAGTTGCCGGTATCCGAAGCGACGGATCTCACCGTCCATCGCGACATCGACCGGGATCACCCCCGCCATCTGGTGCGTCGCCCCTGACTCCGTGCGGAGCGACCGCCCCAGGTACATGAGGCCCCCGCACTCCGCATAGATCGGTATCCCGTTGCGATGAGCGCGCTGGATCGACTCGGCCATGGCGTGATTCTTCGCCAGCGGTTCGACAAAGATCTCGGGAAAGCCACCGCCGAGGTAGACACCGGCGACGTCCTGGGGCAGTTGCTGGTCCTCGAGCGGACTGAACGGGACAATCTGGACGGCATGCTCTTCGAGTAGCTCCAGGTTTTCCGGATAGTAAAAGTTGAAGGCGTCATCGTAGGCTACGGCGAGGCGCACGGTGGGCCCGCCATCGGCCTTTCCCTGGAAGACTTTCTTCGGCACGAGCGGCACCAGCTCCGCCTTGTTCGCAATCCGCAGCAACAAATCGAGGTCGACGTCGCGATCGATCGCCTCCGACAGGACGCCGATCATGCGATCCCATTCCTTGTTCTCGGTGACCGGCAGGAGACCACGTTGGCGTTGCGGAATATCGAACTGGGGCATCGCCCGCAGGGCACCAAGGACCGGCAGCTTGGCGTGGTCCCAGATCGCGTCCTCCACCGTGCGACGGTGGGCGTCGGAGCGAACGTTGTTGAGCAGCACCCCGGCGATCTTCGGCAAATCCGAATAGGTTTTGAAGCCCAGAGCCACGGCCGCGGCGCTCTCCGCGATGTCGCGGACGTCGATCACCAACACCACTGGCGCCTTGATGATGCGAGCCACATCCGCCGTGCTGCCCTCGGTACTCCCGTCGCGGCCGTCGAAGAGGCCGAGCATACCCTCGACCACCGCCAGGTCGGCGCCGAGCGCGCCCTGTGCAAGCACCTGGCGTATTGCTCCCTCACCCAGCATCCACGAATCGAGGTTGCGGCAGGGCCGCCCACTCACATGCGCCAGGTACGCGGCGTCGATGTAGTCGGGGCCGACTTTGAAGGATTGGACCGTCAGCCCGCGCGCTTTGAAGGCCGCGATCAGCCCGGCCGCGAGGATGGTCTTGCCAACGTTGCTCGCGGTACCGGCGACGACGAGCCTTGGAGTGCGTACCTCGTCCAGCATCCTTGCCTCGCTATAGCTTGCTCAACAAGGTGCCTCTTCCCCAAAGCACCTGCCTGAGAGGTACCGTAGCACAGGGGTTGCGCCGGAGTAAAGGCACGCTAAGAAGATTTACACGCCGGCGACAGCCAGTGCTGGCTGCACGACCGGTCGAAGATCGCGGAGATGCAAGCGAATTCGGTCGAGGCCGTCCCAGCGCTCGCACTGCAGCGCGTAGACGACGTCGATCCGCCGGCCATTGGGGAGGTGAGGCGCCGACGTTGCCTTGTCGAACGCGATCGCTTCTGCCGTCGCGGTCCGGTCGCGCAGCTGCACGCGCAAGTGACGACGATCCGAGCCGAACGTCTCGGTCCGCACCACCTCCACCTCTTTACTGAGGAGCAACGGCTCGCGATTCCCGACCCCGAAGGGGGCGAGCTGTTGGAGTTCGTGGTGCAGGCTTGGCTTGAGGTCGGCGAAGGCCGCCGTCGCCTCGATCGTGATCGGCCGCGAGAACGCATCGCCCTTCAAGCGGGCCGTGGTGTATTGCTCGAGGCATTCCTTGAGCTCGGCAAATCGACTCTTCAAGACCGTGAGCCCCGCGGCCATCGCGTGCCCGCCAAATCGATGCAGCAACGGCGCGCAGTCCTGGAGGCAATCCACCAGGTGAAAGCCCTCGATACTCCGCGCCGAGCCGCGCCACTCATCGCCTTCGGTATTGAAGATGAAGGTCGGCCGGTAGAACTCTTCGACAAGACGGCTCGCGGCCAGCCCGAGCACGCCGAGCGGCCAGCGGTCGCCGCCCATGACGATCACGGCGGTGCCATTGTCGAGCTCGGCGACCTGGGTCCTTGCCTCGCGCACGATTTCCGCGGTCAGCTGCTGGCGCTGTGCGTTCTGGTCGTGCAGGCGCTGGGCCAGCGGATCCGCCGACTCCCGATTCTCGGCCATCAACAGCTCGAGGGCGAGCATCGCATCCTCCATCCTCCCGGCCGCGTTGATGCGCGGGCCGAGCTGGAAAGCGAGGTGCTCGGCCGTGACCGGTGCCGTGATGCCGGCGACGGCGAGTAATGCCGCGCACCCGGGATTGGGCGCCTCGCTCAGGCGGCGAAGGCCGGCGCGTACGATGGCCCGGTTCTCCGCGCGTAGCGGCACCACGTCCGCGACGGTCCCGAGCGCCACGGCGTCGAGCGACGCACCCGGGTCGAGCCTTCCGGGAAAGGCCCGCCGCTCGAGGGCGACGAGGAGCTTGTAGGCGACGCCACACGCCGCAAGCCCGTCGAAGGGATAGGCGCACTCCGGCTGCTTGGGATTGATGAGCGCGTCCACCGCGGGACGCTGGGCCCCGACCTCATGATGGTCGGTCACGATCAGGCGCATGCCGCGTGGCCGCCCGGCGGCCGCTTCGACCGAGTTCGTCCCGCAGTCGCAGGTGATGACGAGCCTGGCACCGCGCGCGTGCAACTCGTTGAGCGCCTCGAGATTCAGGCCATAGCCTTCCGTGAAGCGGTTGGGGATATAGGTGATGACGTCGGCGCCCACCGAGCGAAGGCCGCGCGCGAGCGTGACACAGGCGGTCACGCCATCCGCGTCGTAGTCGCCATAGACCGCGATCCGGTGGCCGCCGGCGATCGCCTCAGCGATCAGATCGCACGCGATCGTCATGTCCTTCAGCAGGAAGGGATCCGGCGCTCGCTCGAGGTCCGTCTGCAGCCAGGGATCGAGTTGCGCTTGCCGCGTCACCCCGCGGCCATGAAGGATCTGCCGGAACACGGGGGAAAAGGCCTCCAGTCCTGGTTGAGCCCGAAGCGGCTCGGGGAGGATCCAGTTCCGGCGTTCCTTCTTCAAAGCCGCCCGCAGTATGGCACCGGTTTGCGACAGCTGCGTGTCGGACTTCAGGAGGCTACCGGCCGAACTCAAACGCTGCGGCCGCGACGCGGCCTGGCCCAACTTGGAACCGACCCGTGATCGACTGGTGGCTGCTTAAGGAGTGCATCCGATGGCGAGCTGTCGTCAACTGGTGGAAGGGAGGGATTGCAGGTGTTCCGAATCGTGTGGGCAGCGGGTGCGCTTGCGCTCTTGGTGCTCTTCCTCTTGCTCGCGGCACACCCAGCGACGGTTGCACCTGGCCACGGAGGCACTGCGCTGAGCGCGTCCCCAGCGGCCTCGGCGTCGGGTCCGAAGGTCACGCCAACGGTCGGCGCGCGTCCCACTGGAACACCAACTTCAAGCCCGACAGCCAGTCGTACCGTTACGGCAACGCCCACGCCAGCGCCGACGCCAACCCCAGCGTCTACACCGACGCCCAGACCCACACTCTCGCCCTCACCCACACCAACGCCCGCGCCTCCGCCGCCAACCGGCTTGGCGCTGCGAGTGTCCGGCAACCGGCTGCTCAACGCCGCCGGGCAGCCCATCCGCTTACTCGGTGTCAACCGCTCGGGCACCGAATATGCATGCATTCAGGGATGGGGCATCTTTGATGGACCCAACGACGCCAACTCCGTGAGCGCGATGGCGAGCTGGCACATCAACGCCGTTCGAGTGCCGCTGAATGAGGATTGCTGGCTCAACATCAACGGCGTCAACCCCGCCTACGGCGGTGCGACGTATCAGAAAGCCGTCGTCGACTACGTCACGATCCTTCATCAGCACAACCTGTACGCGATCCTGGACCTCCACTGGAGCGCGCCGGGAACCCAACGAGCCACCGGCCAGCAACCCATGCCGGACGCCGATCACTCGCCCGCATTCTGGCGGTCCGTGGCAACCACCTTCAAGAACGACCCGGCCGCGGTCTTTGATCTCTACAACGAGCCCTACGGCGTCGACTGGAACTGCTGGCTCAACGGCTGCAGCGCGCCCGGCTGGCAGACCGCGGGGATGCAGCAGCTAGTCAGCGAGGTGCGGGGCGCCGGTGCGAGCAACGTGATCATGCTCGGTGGACTCAGCTACGCGAACGATCTGACCGGTTGGCTCAGCCACCAGCCCACCGATTCCCGCCGCCAACTCGTCGCCAGTTTCCACACCTATAACTTCAATACCTGCAACTCGCTCGCCTGCTGGAATGCCCAGGAATCTCCGGTCGCGGCCCAGGTTCCCCTGGTGACCGGCGAGATCGGCGAGAACGATTGCGCCCACGGGTTCATCGACGCGTACATGGCCTGGGCGGATAGTCACGCCGTTTCCTACCTGGGCTGGACCTGGGATACCTGGAACTGCAGCAGCGGCCCGGCGCTGATCAGCAACTACAACGGCACGCCGACGAGCTTCGGCGTGGGTTTTCGCGACCACCTGCTCACCGTCAACCCATGAGTGGCGTGGGTCACCGCCCTTCGACGCGGCAGCGGCGGAACACCAATCTCAGCGCGCCGCACCGGAGTTGGGGTCGATCACGAGCGATGATTCATCGACCGCTTCAAATGCCGATGATGGGATTGTCTTCAGCTCACTGAGCAGGCTGTCCGGCCAGGCATCCTGGGTTCCCTGGAAAAACCAATTCGAACCATTGTCGGCAAGCACCATCCCGTAGTGTTGCATCGCTCGCAAGACGACCTGGGCTTGCCGACTATAGCGCGAAATGCTGAAGCCGGCCTTGAGCCGAAAACCCGTGCCCATCGGCGGAAGCGTTGGGTCGCTGGCGGCGCCTGCCTGGTGCCTCGCCGGCCAGAGATACGAGCGATCGGTGCGGACCGCCGTGAAGCGCAGGGCACGGCGCAGGTGAGCGGGCAGCCTCCAGTTCCCAAAAGGGCACGACCGCCGGCGCCGTGCTAGGCGGCGGCGACTTCCGGCACGACGACGGGGGGTGTGCGCACCTTCGTGTAGTTCAGGATGAGGATCACAACGACCAGCAGGCCGGTACCGATTGCCTGGTTCAGCTGAGCGTATGCAGGCAATGCCTGGCCAAACCCCCATGGGTACGGAAGAGGCGCCAAAAGTTGAATCGTGACCGGCAGAGCGAGCTCGGCAATCGTGGCCAGGGACGCGGGCGTGCTTGCGAGCCCGCGATAGTACACGAGCAGGCCGATCACTCCTGGAACAACCGCGATGTAAAGCAAGTTCGGCACAAAGTCTGAAATGGTGTAGTGACCGAAACCGCCGAGGCCGCTCTCAGCCACGACCAGCACGGCCAGGATCGGCAGTGCAAGAGAAAATCGGAGGGCTGTCGTGGTGCGAAACGAGAGCGTGCCCAGAACAAATCGTCCGAGTACAGTGCCTGCAGCCCACAGGATCGCCGCACCAAGCGCCTCAAGACCAGCTTCCAAGCGCACCCCGGCGGTGCCACCTACTTGCTGACCCTGAAAGACCTTGAACGGTTCCGACAAATCGCGCGCAAAAACAACGATGTAAACGCCGACCAGGGCTATGACTACCGTCGGCCAGAACCAGCGCCGCCGCCGTTCTCCGAGTATGAGCCACGCCAGCGTCATCGCAATCAACGGCTGCGTCATTTGGGCAACGTACGTGACGGCAAATACGTGATGAGAGAACGATTTTGTAAACAGCCACGTGGCCAGAGCTTGTGGACCGACGCCGATGACAATGAGGGCAAGCCACTGGCGGGCCGTCAAACGGCCTAGCTCTTTCCAACCGCCAAGCAAGAGCGGGAGAAGGAAGATCGTTACAAGCGCATCCTCCGCAAACACGATCTGAGCTGCGGTCAGATGGTTGGTCAACGGGTTGCGGAAATACGCGTCGGAAACCCAGATAACGGCAGCAAGAGCAACGACGACGACCGAAAAGCGGTCGATGAAACTGGACCGCCCGGCGGGACCGGGGGCCTGTGATCTCTCAGTCCGGACGGCCATCGTCATAACTCCTTTGGCCGCCGGGGCAGAAATCGGGCGCACGGCAAGTGCGCTCCGAGGGCCTTCTTTCATCCCGACTGTACGGTCGGCCCCGGAGTGGGCGCTACGCCTTCACCGGGTCATGCGCCGTAGGGCGCTCGCGGGCTAT
>DATNNA010000179.1:0-6357 GCA_035602075.1 Binatus sp. (SeqCode)
GGCCGCTGATGCGGGCGGGGAACAGTACCCGCACGGCGGACCGGACGACCGAACCGAAGTCGGTGCTGCAGCCCAGGCCGCCTTGAACGTCATTCGGCGCCCGGCCCAGCAAGAGAATGGCGAGCGCCAGCGCGTCTCCCCGGTCGCCCGGCGCCTCGCCGAAGAACACGGCGTCGACCTGAGCCGCGTCCAGGGCTCCGGCCCGGGCGGACGGATCACCAAAGAAGATGTCGAGGCCGCCGCGCAGCAGAAGGCGCAACCGCAGGCGGCCGCCGCCCCCACCGCCGTCGCTCCCACACGCGAAGCGCGGCAACCCACCGCGCGTCCCACCGCGGAGGTCGAAGTGGTCGAGCTCTCCAAGCTGCAGACGACGGTGGCGACGCGTCTCGCCCAGAGCGCGTTCTCCGCGCCACATTTCTACGTCACGTCGGAGATCGCGATGGACGACGCCGTCCGCCTGCGCCAGATGTTCAACGAGGCGGTCGACAAGTCGGAAGCCATCAGCCTCAACGACCTGGTCGTCAAGGCAGTGGCGTTGGCCCTGACGAAGTTCCCCGAGGTCAACGCCTCCTGGGCCGACGGCCGGATCGAGCGCAAGCGTGACATCAACATCGGGATCGCGGTCGGTCTTCCCGATCGCCTGATAGTGCCGGTGCTGCGCAACGCCGACCAGAAGTCGCTCAAAGACATCGCCCGTGAGTCAAAGCAACTGATCGAGCGCGCGCGCAGCAACAAGGCGTCGGCGCAGGACTACGTGGGCAACACCTTCAGCATCTCCAACCTCGGCATGTACGACGTCGACCAGTTCACCGCCATCATTAACCCGCCCGATTCGGGCATCCTGGCGATCGGCTCGATCGAGGACAAGGCGGTCGTCAAAGACGGCCAGGTGGTGCCCGGCAAGCGGATGCGCGTCACGCTATCCGTCGATCACCGGGTCTTTTATGGGGTGACCGCCGCGCAATTCCTGCAGGAAGTCAAGCGCCTCCTGCAGAGCCCGATGGCTCTCGTCCTCTAGCCGAGCAAGCTGCCGGCGATCGCGGCTACGGGTGACGGCTGGATCCGCCCGTGCGATTCCCAGCGGCACGGTATCCCGCGCATGATCAGCGCCGAATCGAACTCGATGGAGCCCGCCGGGAAGAGCGCAGTATTGCCAAAGAAGGCTGACTCCACCGTCTCGACCTGAAGCGACTGCACCTTCCACCATTTCGACACCAGCTCCAACCCGTCCAGGCGGTTGGGGTCTGCGCTCGGCGAGAAACCGAGGCTGCCCACTTCGAAGAACTTGGAGGCTTCGTCTAGAGACTCGAAGACTGAGCCCTCGGTCAGCCGATCGCTGACGTGTCCGCAGACGAAGGCGTTGGCCTGGCCGTCGGCAGAATCCACGCGAACGCTGACGTAGTCCTGGTCCTCGTCGATTGAAAAGGTGCCGCGACGATACACGCCGGAAAAGCATCGCCCCCCAAGGGCGCGCACCAGTGCCGAGTTCGTGTCGCGTCGCGGGATGTAGACACCCTGACGCCGACCAGTTTCGTCGTTCCACTCAACCGCGATGCGGTGCGCCGAGTTCTCCGTCCGCAGGCCCAGCACGGCGGGAACTCCTCCCGGTCGCAAATTGCCGAGACCGATGAGGCAGACCCCCGCCATGCCCCAACCGTGTACCAACCGTGGCTCGAACGGCGGAGGCAGCGTCTGCGCCAGGATGTCAGGCCTTACCCGAAAGTTGACGAGCAGGCGGCGCCGGATCACGGCCTCGACGGTGAACAAGTCGGACATTAGATCACCCCCGGTATTCGCAGGTCGGCCCGCGTAAATGGCCCGGCTGGAGGCAGCCCAGCCCGCAGCACCTCGTCTGAAAGGGGCGTCCGAGGAATCAGGTCTTCCGGCAACGAATCGACGGTCCCCCACGGCTCCGTCAATCCTTCGTTCAGCATCCGGACCTGCGCGATCGACGCCAGCGGGACCTTCATCGACCACTCGGCGACATGGGCCACGGCGTAATTGATGGCTGGCGGAGCTGGGACAACCAGCAGGGGTTTGCCGATCAGGAGACCGACCCGACGGGCTACGTCGCTCAGCCGAAGCGCCTCCGGCCCCATCAACGCCACCGTTTTCCGCGAGAGCCGATTCTCGATCACGGCAACCATCAAGACCTCCACAACATCCTGGACAGCGACCGGTCGCACCGCCTTCTCGCGTAGTCCCACCGTGACGAATATCGGCATTGTGTACATCAGGTGGCTCAGATGGTCGAGCATGTGATCGCCCCGGCCGAAGGTCATGCTCGCCTTCACGATCGTGTAATCGAGACCACTCTTGCGAACGAGCTCCTCAGCCGCCCATTTCGACTCGTGGTAACCGGAGCCGCAGGCCGGCCGGGCCCGCAGAAAACTCAACATGACGATCTTCGGGACCCTGGCATCCTTGGCAGCGGTCACGACGTTGGCGGTCCCCGTCACATGCACTGCGGCGTACGTCTGCGGGCCGATCTGACGATTGATCCCGGCACAGTGCGCGACGGCGTCGCAGCCAGCAAATGCATCCCGCAGCCCCTGTACATCCGTCAGACCAGCCCTGACGGTGGAGACGCCTGACAGCTGGGTAACCCTCGAGTCGCGCCGATCAATGCCTCTGGCCACGAGGATGACCTCATGGCCGCCACGAACGAGCTCTCGCGCGAGGTGCCGTCCGACAAACCCGGTACCACCCGTGATGGCGATCCTCATCGGGCGCCTCGCCCCCGGCGCCGCAGGACGATCTGAGCGGGACAGACGGCGCTTATGAAGTCGGTAACCGTAAGTGCGAGCCGGTCGGCGTCGAGGCGGTAGAGGATGCGATTTCCCGCCCGGCGCTCATTCACGAGTCCGGCCGATTTGAGGATGGCGAGATGCCGCGAAACGGATGGCCCACTGATCGGGAGCCGGTCGACAATCTCGCCCGCGGCCAACTCGCCCGTCTTGAGGTACTGGAGGATCTGACGGCGGGTGGGATCCGCCAGCGCCCGAAAGACGGCGGTCTCGCTCATCTCGTACCTATTTTAGCTAAATTGCTAAATAGCTAATGACGCTCCGGACACGATGCGGAATCAAGCCACCGAAGCTGCCGCCGCGCGGCCGGCCGTGCGCCCGGAGAACAGGCAGCCGCCGAGGAAGGTGCCCTCCAGCGATCGGTACCCGTGCATCCCTCCTCCCCCGAAGCCGGCGACCTCGCCTGCCGCGTAGAGGCCGCGTAAGGGCGTTCCGTCGGAACGCAGGACGCGCCCGGACAGATCCGTCTGGAGGCCGCCCAGCGTCTTGCGGGTCAAGATGTGGAGGCGAACCGCGATCAGCGGGCCGGCCGCCGGATCGAGCAGTCGATGCGGCGTGGCGACGCGGATCACGCGATCACCAAGGTAGCGTCGCGCCGATCGAATCGCGAGCACCTGCGCATCCTGGCTGATTCCGTTGCCAATCTCCCGGTCGCGGGCGGCGATTTCCCGCTCCAACTTGATGGGATCGAGGCGCGGCTCGTCGGTCATTGCGTTCATCGCGCGGACCAGGTCACCGATGTTGTTCGCGACAACGAAGTCGACGCCGTGTTGCTTGAAGGCTTCAACTGGCCCCGGGCCGGATTTTGAGATCACCCGCTTCAGGAGCAGCCGAATGTCCTTGTTGGTCAGGTCAGGATTCTGCTCGGACCCGGAGAGCGCGAACTCGCGCTTGATGATTCGCTGGGTCAGGACGAACCATGAATAGTCAAAGCCGGTCTTCCTCAGGTACTCGAGCGTGCCGAGCGTGTCGAAGCCGGGGAACAGCGGCGCCGGCAGGCGATTCCCACGCGCGTCGAACCACATGGACGAGGGCCCCGGCAGGATGCGGATGCCATGGTCCGGCCAGATCGCGTTCCAGTTCTGAATCCCTTCCACGTAATGCCACATGCGATCGCGATTGATAAGAGTGCCGCCTGCGGCCTGGGTAATGGCGAGCATGCGGCCGTCGACATGGGCCGGCACGCCGCTCAGCATCTGTCGAGGCGGATCGCCAAGCCGCGCGGGCCAGTTCTGTCTGACCAGGTCGTGGTTCCCGCCGAGCCCGCCCGAGGTTACGATGACCGCCTGGGCATGGAACTCAAATTCGCCAGCCTGGATGCGCGAGCTGAGTCGGCCCCGGTCCACCGCGCTCGGTTCGAGGACAGCCCCACGCACGCCATCGACGACGCCGCCCGTGACCGTCAGCGCGTCGACTCGATGCCGGAACAGCACGGTGACCAGGCCATGCCCGGCGGCCTGGCGCACGCGTTGCTCGAACGGCGCCACAACTCCGGGGCCAGTGCCCCAGGTCACATGGAACCGCGGCACGGAATTGCCCGGTCCCCCCGGCAGGGAGCCGCCCCGCTCCGCCCAGCCGACGATCGGGAAGAAATGGATGCCCTGCGAGCGCAGCCAGGATCGTTTCTCGCCTGCGGCGAACGCGACGTAGGCTTCGGCCCATTTCCGCGGCCACTGGTCTTCGGGCCGATCGAAGCCGGCCGTCACCATCCAGTCCTTCAGCGCCCGTTCGTGCGAGTCGTGAACCCCGAGCCGGCGCTGCTCCGGCGAGTTGACGAGGAAGAGACCGCCGAAGGACCAGAAGGCCTGTCCGCCCAGCCAGGGTCCGGGTTCCTGCTCCAGCAGGATCACATGGCGACCGGCGTCTGCGAGCTCCGCCGTCGCGACCAGCCCAGCGAGACCGGAGCCGACGACGATGACGTCCGCGCCATCACTCATTGCCGATCAGCAAGCTTAGGCCGATCACGTAATACCATAGATGCGCCGGCGCCGGATTACGTGGATGGGAGGACGCTTTATGCCGACGTTCATGGACGTACACGAGGGGATGCACGTCACGCCCGAGCAGCTCGCAGAAGCTCATAAGAAAGATCTCGAAGCCCAGAAGGGAACCGGCGTTGAGTACACCCGCTACTGGCTGGACTCCAAAGCAGGAAAGGTCTTCTGCCTGGCCACAGGACCGAACAAAGAGGCCGTCGCCGCCGTCCACAAGAAGGCGGGCCATCCTGCCCACGAGCTCTACGAGGTCAGCGAGGGCCGCTAGGCCCACCGACGATTAGCCGCCGAAGGCTTTGCCGAGGCGGCGGCGCAGCTGGCGCCAGGAGAAGGCGTCTCTGACCCGGTCCAGACCACGCCGTGACGGCGGGATCGGCTCCGGCTTGTAGCTGGCGCCGAACTCGCTCGCGTACGCAATGAGGTCGCGCAGTTCGAGCAGCGGGATCGCGTACTCTCGCGTGACCTCTCGGAGTAGATGGGCCGTTCGCAGCTGCACGCCCGGGCTTTCCGGCCGGCAGAGCGCCAGCGGCCGCGCATGTTGCGCGCGCATGCCCTCGGGATGGATGACGATCCTTCCCCAACACAGCACGGCACCCCCGAACATGTACGGCTCTTCGCGCAACGCCCGCGTCATCGGCGCGATGTCGTGGTAGGCATAGATGCCGCAGCTACACGCGGGCTCCGGCGACATCCCTTCCTCGTTGTGCCGGTGTAGGCCAGCGCGGGCGAGGCGCAGACCGGGACGAGTCTGACATTCCGCATCGAGGCGTTCCAGCGGCGGCCAGAGGGTCTCCGCGACGGGCGACTGGAGACGGCCACGCGTCCAAGCATCGTCGGGGTCCACTCGCCAGAAGCGGTAACCAACGGCGGGAATCATGCCGGCGTCGTGACCGGAACCTCTTCTTCCCTCTCCGTTCGCTGCGGCTCGCTCTCGGGCGCAAGCAACGGCTCCGACGTCGGTTCCGGTATTTCGATGACCCTGACAGGCTTGCTCGTGAATCCCATGACCCAGCCCTCGTTTTTCACAGTAACAAAGAACGGCGTCCACGAGGCGATTTCCTATTGCCTCTACTTTCCCGTCCTGCGCTGATTTCCTATTACCTATACTTCCCCGTAGCGTGGCGGCATCCCTTAAGAGGTTCTTATCTGTCGTCCCGCTGATCGCGACCTTTGTGCTGGCGCTCGCGGCCTGTACCAGCTCGTCGGCGCCACCGGCACCGCAGAAGACCGCTCAGCAGGCCGAAGAGCTTCCGCCGCCTACGCCTGTCCCTACAACTACGCCGGCACCGCCGCCCACTGCGGCGCCCGGCGTCATGCCCGCCAACCTTCTCATCGCCGACCGCGCCAACAATCGCGTGATCGAGGTCACACCCGACCGCAAGATCGTCTGGGAATTTCCGCGACCCGGCGACTTGCAGCCCGGCCAGCGATTCCGCTGGCCGGACGACGCCTTCTACGCACCCGACGGGAAATCGATCGTGATCAACGAGGAGGAATCGCACGCGATCGTGCTGGTCGACTACGCGAGCCACCGGATCGTGTGGCAGTACGGTGTC
>DATNNA010000180.1:0-5611 GCA_035602075.1 Binatus sp. (SeqCode)
GGTGAAAGCCACTGCCGGTCCGGGCGCCGAGATCGACCAGGTCGAAATCCCCGAACCGAAGGGCCAGGACGTCTTGATCGAGGTCGCCGCCTCCTCCATTTGCGGCACCGACGTCCACATCTTCGATTGGAACGAGTGGGCCCAACGCCATATCCATCCGCCACGGGTGTTCGGTCACGAGATGTCGGGCCGCATCGTGGCCACTGGGCCCCAAGTGAGAGACCTGAAGCCCGGGACGTTCGTCGCCGCCGAAACCCATGTCGTCGACCACACCTGCCGCCAGTGCCTCCGTGGGCTCTACCACCTCTGCGAGAACACCCGGGTGCTCGGCGTCGACCGGGACGGGTCCTTCGCCCGCTACGTGCTGCTGCCGGCGGAGAACTGCTGGCGCAACGCGCCCGGACTGAGCCCGGAAGTGGCTGCGCTCCAGGAACCGTTCGGGAATGCCGTCCATGCTGCCACCGCCGGTGTTTTGAAAGACAACGCGGTCGCGATTTTCGGGCTCGGCCCCATTGGTCTCTGTGCCGTCGGCATCGCGCAGGCAGAGGGCGCCGCGGCGGTCTACGGCATCGAGCCCAACCCCTACCGGCGGGAGCTGGCGCAGCGGATGGGCGCCACCACGGTGCTCGCTCCCTCGGCGTCGACGGTCGAAGACGTGCGCCGAATCAATGGAGGGGTTGGCGTGGATGTCGTCCTGGAAATGTCGGGCCACCCGCTGGCGATCGAGCAGGGGCTACGGGTGCTCCACCGCGGAGGATGGATGAGTTTGCTCGGCCTCGGTGATGCACCGGCAACGCTCGACCTCAATGACCTCGTGGTCACCAAGGGGATCACGATCTACGGCATCTTCGGCCGGAAGATCTGGGAGACGTGGGAGCGTACCTCGGACTATCTCAGCACCGGCAAGGTCGACGTCTCGCCACTCATCACCCACCGGTTCCCGCTCGACGACTTCCAGGAGGCGATGGCGCTGATGAAGAGCGGACGATCGGGGAAAGTCGTGCTGCTGCCCAACGGCGGCTAGGAGGATCACATGATCACAGAAAAGAAGACCCAGTTCCTGGTCGAGGAACTCGACCAGCTCCGTCAACAAGGGTTATTCCGTCCGCTGAGGGTGCTCGGCTCGGCCCAGGACACCGAGGTCGTCGTCGACGGGAAGCACGTGCTCAACCTCTCGTCCAACAACTACCTCGGGCTGACGACCCACCCGCGGTTGAAGGCGGCCATGATCGAGGCGACCGAACAATGGGGCGCGGGCTCGGGCGCGGTGCGCACCATCGCCGGCACCATGACCATTCACGAGGACTTGGAGCGCCGGCTCGCTGAGTTCAAGCACACCGAGGCGTCGCTTGTCTTTCAATCGGGCTTCACCGCCAACCTTGGGGTTCTCCAGTCGCTGGTGCGTGAGGGCGACGTCATCATCAGCGACGAGCTGAACCACGCCTCGATCATCGACGGCATCCGCCTCTCCAAAGCGGAGCGCTCGATCTTCAAGCACAAGGACATGGACGACCTCGAGCGCCATCTGGAGAAGCACCGCGACAAGCGGGTCAAGCTGGTCGTCACCGACGGCGTCTTCAGCATGGACGGCGATATCGCGCCGCTGCCGGCGATTGTCGAGCGTGCCGAGCGGTCCGGCGCGCTGGTAATGGTCGATGACGCCCACGCCAGCGGTGTCCTCGGCGAGAACGGGCGCGGCTCCGTCAACCACTTCGGCCTCGACGGCCGTGTCGACCTGCAGATGGGGACGCTCTCCAAGGCGATCGGGGTGCTGGGTGGCTACGTCGCCGGCCCCCAGGTCGTACGCGACTTTCTGATCCATCGAGCTCGGCCATTCCTGTTCAGCACCTCCCATCCGCCGGGCGTGGCAGCCGCCTGCATCGCGGCGATCGATGTGCTGCTCGCCGAGCCGGAGCGGATCGACCGCTTATGGAAGAACACGGCGCGCTTCAAGGAGGGCCTGAAGCGGCTGGGCTTCGAAACGGGCGCGAGCGAGACGCCCATCACGCCCGTGATCGTCGGCAAGGGCGCGGTCGCCATGGAGTTCTCCGACCGCCTCTTCAAGCTCGGCGTCTTCGCCCAGGGAATCGGTTTCCCGACGGTCCCCGAGGGTCGAGCGCGGATTCGCACCATCGTCACCAGCGTCCACACCGATGCCCAGCTCGATCGGGCGCTGGAGGCCTTCGCCAAGGCCGGCAAGGAACTTGGCGTCATCGCGTAACCTTCACCACGCAAGGTACATATATGGGTAGGTCAGCCGCGTGACCGAGCGTTCGGCGGCGGAGCTGCAAGACGAGGCGCGCTTGATCGAAGCCGCCAAGCGGGACCGCAAGGCGTTTGCCGCCCTCTACGACCGCTACTTCGATCAGATCTACTCGTACTGCTATTACCACTCCGGCCGGCGCGAGGAGGCGGAAGACCTGGCGAGCGAAACGTTCCAGCGCGCGCTGGAAGGCCTCGACAATTTCGAATGGCGAGGAATCCCATATTCAGCATGGCTCTACAAAGTCGCATCGAACTTGATGTCGAAGCGGCGGCGCCGGCCGCCCTGGATCGAGCTGCCCGACCCGATCGCGGGCAGCGGCGAGAACGATCCCGAGCGACTCTGGTTGCGCCGGGAGCAGGGCGATGAGCTCCACAAAGCCGTGCAAAAGCTGCCCCTCGACCAGCGCGAGGCCGTGCTCCTCAAGTTCGAAGGCCGGCTCAAGAACAAGGAGATCGGCGTGATCCTGAACCGCAGCGAGGGCGCCGTCAAATTGTTGCTCTTCCGCGCCGTCCATGGCCTGCGCCGGCGCCTGAGCGAACAGGAGAAGCGGCGATGAATCCACGGCCGGAGGACATCGAGGCGCTCGCCCGCGCCATCGACCGGGTGGTCTTCGCCGAGACGGGCGGCAGCCGCGCGGCGGAGGCCCAATCGGCGTCGCTGGCCCTCATCTCCTACCTCAACGACAGCTTCCCGCGGGTGGCGGTGGCCGCCGGCCGCCGGGAGCGCCTACAGCGGCGGATGATCCGCGCGCTGCGCATTCCCGCTAGCCCCGCGCCCGCCGGCTGGGTTCGGCTTGAGGCGGAGATGAACCGCCGGCTGGCGAATCTCGATCCCCGGTGGACGCCGGTCGTCGGGGGGGCTGCCCTGGTGATCCTCGGCGTCGTTGGCTTCGCCGTCTGGCGCCAGCGAGGCTCGGTGAAGCCCGCGATCGCCTCCCTTCGTTAACGGCGCGAAACTCGGGGCGGCTTCCGCCGTTACATTGACAGCACATGGACCGTTGGACGCCACACGCCAGGCGAGTCATCACCCTGGTGCTCCTGTTTCTTATTCCGGCCGTGCTGGCCAGTGCGGGCCTTCGACCGGCCGCCCCGGTGACGGCCGTGGCGATCGTGTCGGGCGTCGCGCTCGACGACCTGGACGAACCCAATGGGCTGATCGCGGCGCATGCGGGCCGGCCGGTAGCGACGCCGGCGCCGCCACCGGCGCCGCCGCTCGTCCTCGCGGAGGTATCCGCGAAGAAAGCCCCGGTCCCCTCCGGCCCCGCGACATATGTGCCCATCGTCTACTACCACTACATCCGGATCAATCCGAATCCGCGCGATCGAGTCGGCTTCAGCCTGTCAACCCCGCCGGCGATGTTCAGCGCCCAGATGCAGTACCTCGCCAATCACGGCTTCCACGTTATCTCGCTGCACCAGGCGGTGGTCGCCATCAACAATCACAGCGGTCTTCCATACAGGCCTGTCGTCCTGACGTTCGATGATGGCTACGCTGACTTCTTCACGGTCGCGGTGCCGATCCTGCAGAGCCACGGCTTCACGGCCACGAGCTTCGTCATCAGCGGCCGCATGGGATCGGCCGGATACATGACGCCGGACCAGGTGACCCTCGCCGACGCCATGGGGTTCACCATTGGCGCCCACACGGTCGACCACGTCGCGCTGGCGGCGCAGGTGGCGGCCCGGGCGACCTGGGAGATGAAACAAAGCAAGCTGACGCTCGAATATTTGCTGGGGCATCCCGTCGTCGACTTCGCGTACCCCTACGGGAGCTTCAACCAGTACGACATGGCCCAGGCGAAGACGCTCGGCTTCGAGACCGCCGTCTCCACCACGTACGGGACGGTCCACTCTGCCGGCCAGCTCTTTGCGCTCTCGCGGATGCGGATCGGCGGAAGTCTGCCACTCTCCTACTTCGCGGGTGTCGTGGGCGGCCCACCACCGACGTCGGCGGAACTCCGCGGCGTGGGCGCACCGCCCGCGACCTCGCCAGCTCCGAGTGCCACCGCGCAACCGAGCCCGACACCGGCCCCGACCCCGAGCCCCAGTCCCACTGCCACCGCGTCGGCTCTCTGCCAGCCCCTCTCGCTCTCGCTGTGAGCCGCGACGAGGACCTCTCACCCAAGGAAGCGGCCCGCCTGCGGGCACGCGAACGGAAGGCGAGGCCGGCCAAGATGGTGGTCGACAATGCGGGCGTCAAGCGGATCCAGATGGCCCTTCGCGATCGCGCGACAAGCAAGAAGACGAAAAAGCCCAAGCGGTAGAGTTAAACCGTGACCCCAATTCGTAAAGCCGTGTTTCCTGCCGCTGGACTCGGCACGCGCTTCTTGCCCGCGACCAAGGCGCAGCCCAAGGAGATGCTGCCGATCGTCGACAAGCCAATCATCCAGTACGGTGTCGAGGAAGCGGTCGCTGCCGGTATCGACCAGATCATCGTCGTCACCGGCCGAGACAAGCGCGCCATCGTCGACCACTTCGATATCTCCTTCGAGCTCGAGCACTACTTGAAGGATCGCGGCAAGACCCGCGAGCTGCAGCTGGTTCGCAAAATCTCGGACATGGTCGACATCACCTACATCCACCAGAAGGAGCCGTTGGGGCTTGGTCACGCGGTGCTGATGGCGAAGGACGTCGTCGGCAACGAGCCGTTCGCGGTCTTCCTCGCCGATGACATCATTCGCTCGCAGACCCCGGCGATCAAACAGATGATCGACGTCTACGCTCAGCACCAGGTATCCGTGCTGGCGCTGCAGCGGGTCGCGGACGATCAGGTCTCGCGCTACGGGGTGGTCAAGGTTGCCAAAAGCGACGGCCGGATCCACGAGGTCGTCGACATGGTTGAGAAGCCCGAGCCGGGGAAGGCTCCCTCCAACCTCGCCATCCTTGGCCGCTACGTGCTCAAGCCATCCATCTTCGCCATCCTGGAGACCACCCACGAGGGTGTCGGCGGCGAGATCCAGCTCACCGACGCCCTGCGCACGATGGCCCAGCACGAGAAGATGCTCGGTCTCGAATTCGAGGGCACCTACTACGACGTCGGTACGGTCATCGGCTTCCTGAAGACGTCGATCGCCTTCGCCCTGGAGCGTCCGGGCCTGCGGGACGAGCTGCTGCGCTACCTTGGGAGCCTGGACGGGCTAAAGCCCTCCTAGCCGACTTTCCCTCCCCCTCCGGGGGAGGGCAGGGTTGGGGCGTCGGCGCGGGTCAAATCTCTAGTGGAACCGGTGTGAGCGCGCCTATAATGAGGGGTCTGTTGAATGGCTTTAGCTACGTATTTGGGTCCAGAGATGGCAGTTTCAGGAAGACGGAGATCCGACGAGGACCGGGTCGTTCGGTATTTGAATAC
>DATNNA010000181.1:0-21149 GCA_035602075.1 Binatus sp. (SeqCode)
CGGCAGGTATGTATCAGTGATGGACGGACGTGGCCCTTAGACGCCTTGCTTACGCGCTGTCGACCCTCTTGGCCGCTTGCCTTCTCACCGTTGCATGCATCCCCGAGCGGGCTGCTGGCTCGCGGGCGCCTACGCTAAGCCCTTCTTCTCAAGACATCGGGTTTTCTCCGCCCGTCGCCTCGGCCTGCGGGGCATTACCGACACAGACACCGCTCGCCGAGGTACAGGGCTCGCATCTGTGGGCGCTCGTTTTTGGCCCTGTGCCGATCAAGGCCAGGACCGAGACCAAGATCGTCTGGAGGATGGGTGGCCATGGTGCCTTCAACATTGGGGCGAAAACGACGGATGGAACCAGCGCTCAGCTGACCTTCGGCCCCGAGCTTCATGACGGCTCAACCTGGAACGTTCCGAATACCGATGAGTGGGGCACCGGGTTCATCTTCCCGACGGCTGGCTGCTGGCGGGTCCATGCGTGGCGGGACGGTACGACTGGCGATGTGTACTTCCTCGTAGTCGGTTGACTTAGGTTGCGCCGTGCGGTAGTGTACGAAGGCTATGAGGCAGCGCTATCTCACAGGCATGCTCGCGACCTTCAGGGGCGGAGCCTGCCCACGGGCCTCACAGTATTGAAAGCCAACTAATTTAGACCGCGACTCGAGCGCTTTCGACCGTGTGGCCCAGAGGCCCACGGTTTTTTGTTGTTTATCGCAATTCATCGAGGAGCTGAGATCATGGCGATCCACGAGAGCGAATTGAATACCGCGGCGGTCGAGGTGGAGGGCATCTCGAAGCGCTTCGGCGACGATAGCCGCCCGCATCGGCTAATGCCCTGGCGGAAGGCGAAAAAGGCCAAGCTGGCGCTCGACCACGTGTCCCTCCACGTCCCGACCGGCCGGATCACCGGCATCCTCGGGGCCAACGGCAGCGGGAAGTCGACGCTGATCCGGATCCTAGCGACGTTGCTCACGCCCGATGCGGGGACCGCATTGGTCTTCGGATACGACGTGGTGTTGCAGCCCGACCAGGTGCGCCGGCATATCAACCGCGTCTCCGTGGAGGCGTCGTTCTTCAAAGAGATGAGCCCCTGGGAGAACATGCTCTACGCCGCGCGCCTCTACGGCAGCGGCGGCGAAGGCACCCGCGCCCGGGTCGAGGCGATGCTGGAGCGGCTCGGCCTACCGCTCGACACGCTCGACAAGCCCATGAAGCAGCTCTCGCGTGGGCAGCAACAGAAGGTCGCCATCGCGCGCAGTTTCCTGACATCGCCGTCACTGCTGCTGATGGACGAGCCCACCACCGGTCTGGATCCACGCTCCAAGCGCGAGGTGCAGGAGCTGGTGCGGTCGATCCGCCGGGATCGCGCGGCCACCGTGCTGCTCTGTACGCACGACCTGCAGGAGGCAGAGGTCTTGTGTGACCGCGTGGTCGTCATCGACCAGGGCCGGGTGCTGGCGGAGGGGACGCCCGCCGATCTCATCCGCATGCATGCCGGCACGCCCGACGGCAGCCTGGAGGATGCCTTCATGGCGCTGACCGGGAAGCGCCTCGAGGAAGACGAGGAGGAAAAAGAAGAATGACCGGAAATATGCTTCGCTGGGAGCTGAACGCGTTCGTCGGCTTCATCGAGAGGCAGAAGAACCTCTATCGGCGCTACTGGGCCTGGGAGGCGGTCTGGCTGCTTTACAACCTGGTCAGCGTGCTCAGCATCGGCTACCTCGCCGCGGGTCTGTCGACGCTCGGCCTCGAGCAGGGGCAGGCAAACTTGCACCAGACGCAGCTCTACCTGCTCGTCGGGGCGCTGCTCTGGACCTACCTGTCGCTGGTCTTTTTCGAAATCTCTTTCGCCATCACCTGGGAACGCTGGGAGGGGACGATCGAGTACACGTTCATGGCGCCGATCAAGCGCCTGACGCACCTGCTGGGCGTCTCGGCCGCCTCACTGCTCTATGGGATCGCGCGGACGGCGGTGATCGGCGTCGCGCTGATCTTCCTGTTCAAGCTCGACCTGTCGCATGCCAACTGGCTGACGGCGCTGGCGATCTGCGCGGCCGCGACACTGCCGCTCCTTGGCCTGGGGATCTTCACCTCGATCCTGCCGCTGCTGTCGCCCGAGAAGGGTGAGCAAATGGCGTTCGCGGTTCAGGGCGTGCTGCTGCTGATCTCCGGCGTGTACTACCCGATCAGCGTCCTGCCGGCCCCGCTTCGCCTGGGTGGCATCCTCTCGCCGCTGACCTACACGCTCGACGGGGTCCGGGAGTCGCTGCTCCACGGGCTCTCATTGGCCGGTGCCCTACCCGACATCGGCATCCTGCTCCTGATGGGCGTGATCCTGGTGCCCGCATCCGTGTTCTTCTTCAGCCGAGCGGAGATCCGCGCTAAGCGCCTCGGACTTCTGAAGCGGAGCGGATAACCGCCAATGCTGCGATCATTCGATTGCGGTGAAGGCGCTGGCCGGCCGGCTTGGAGGGCAACGGCGGAATCTCGCGATCACCCTCGCCATCGCCCTGGCGCCGGTGCTCGTGCTCGGGCTCATCGCCTTCCAGCTGGTGCGGCCGCTGCCAACCATTGCGGCGACGACGTTCCTTCCCGCGACAAGCCGCCTCGGTGCGATCCCGCCGCCGCTGCCCTGGCCGACGACCGGTAGTGCCGCCGTCGCGGTGGCCGGGCTCGGCACGATTGGCACCTATGGTCCACAAACGTCACTCCCGCTAGCGAGCACCGCCAAGGTCATGACCGCCCTGGTCGTTCTGGCAGATCGTCCGCTGAGACTGACGGAGCAAGGCCCGATGGTCCCCGTGAGCGCTGCCGACGTTGCGACCTATGTGGCTGAGAAGAACCAGGGACAGTCCGTCTTTCCCGTCGCCGCCGGGGAAAAGCTCAGCGAATACCAGGCCTTACAGGCCCTGCTGGTCCCCTCTGGCAACAACATCGCCGAGCTGCTCGCCACCTGGGACGCCGGCTCGGTCGGAGCGTTTGTCGACAAGATGAACGCACGGGCGGCCACCCTCCAGCTCATCCACACGCACTACGTGGATGCCAGTGGCCTTTCTCCGCAGTCCGTTGGCTCACCAGGGGAACTAATCGCGCTCGCCGAGGCTGCGTTGCAGGACCCGGTGTTCGCGGAGATTGTTGCCCAGCCGGAGGCGACCCTACCCGTCGCCGGTCGCGTTTTCAACGTCGATGCCGTGATCGGACAGGACGGTATTGTCGGCGTGAAGACGGGCTCGAGCGGGGCGGCCGGCGCGTGCTTCGTTTTTGCCGCCGATGTCCGAGCGGATGGTCAGCCGGCGCGCCTATTCGGTGCCATCATGGGACTGCCCACGCTCGATGACGCCTTTACATCGACGAAGAGCCTGGTGCAGGCTGTCGGTTCCGCTCTACATTACCGGTCGGTTCTTTCGACAAATCAGGTGATCGCCGAATACGCGTCGCCTTGGGGTGACACCGCCACCGTGTTCGCCGAACAGGACGTGAATTGGGTCGCCTACGACGGGATGGTGGTCCGCCAGCGCACCGACGTGATCAGGGTCCGAGCTCCATTGCCTTCGGGTTCTCGCGTTGGAACCTTGACGCTCGAGCTCGGCGAGCAGCGAACTCAGCTTCCGATCAAGACGACCGAACCCATCTTCGAGCCAGACCCCTTCTGGCGCCTCACCCGCGTGCGGCTGGATCGACTGTTCCAGTAGACCTGCGATGCTTATCGGCATGTCAGAAATCTTCACGCCCACCCTGCACCCCCGGATCGAGCAACGCAAGAAGCAACGACCCATCAAAGTCGCCGACCTCATGCCGAGAGGGGACAATCCCATCACGCGCTTCAACCGGTGGTTGGCGGTCAAGGTGACCAATGGCGTCGGCACCATGTGGTGCGCCTATGCCTTCGCCGCCCTGGCCCTCCTCTCGCTTCCCGCCGCGATCATGTCTGGTAACGCCGTCCTGATCGTGTCGTGGATCAGCCAGACGTTCCTCCAGCTCGTCCTGCTCAGCATCATCATCGTCGGCCAGAACGTGCTGGCCGCCGCCAGCGACAAGCGGGCCGAGGCCACCTACGAGGATGCCGACGCCGTGCTGCACACCTCGCTCCAGATCCAGGACCATCTTCTCGCGCAGGATCGCGAAATCGAGAAGATCCTGGCCAGCTTTACGCCGCTGAAGGCTCAGTAAATGAAGCCCAGGACGCCACGCATCGAGGTCACCGTCCGGTAGTCGACGCGGTTCCAGCCGCCGCCCGGCACGCCCCACCAGTTCATTTCCGACACCACGAAAGAGCCGTCAGGATTGACGGACTCGACATAGGCGACGTGGCCCTGCGGCGACGTGCCGCTGATGCCCATCACCATGACGGCGCCCGCCCGCGGCGTTGGTCCCTCGGCGAAGCCGAAGGGCCGGGCGTTCCACCACCACTGGTAGGCATTCCCGCGCCACGGGATGTACCGCTTGTGCGCCACCCACCAGGTGCAGTAGCCGTAGCTAAAGCCGTTGGCGGTGCCCGACACTGGACCCGCGGCCGATGTCGGAACGCGTGCCGCAGAAAATGCCATGGTGCGCGTAGCCGGTGGCGCGGGCGGAGGAGTCGCTTCCGGCGTGGCGAGGACGTAGATCATGACGGCGGCACGGGCCTGGTGCGGCGTGGGCTCGTCGAGGTGGTCGATCGGATCTCCCGATGGCACAACGGCTGCGGCGGCCGCCGCCGTGATGGGGCGCTGCGTTATGGGCGCAACCGCGCCGAAACCAGATGCGAAGATCGCCCCTCCCCCCACGGATAGACACAAGGTCACACCAACGGTGCGATTCACGGTCCAACCTCCTTCCCTCAGTTGGATCAGTTGCGCCGTCTACGCTTGGCTGTAGAGGACGCCGAGTAAAGAGAGGGAGTCGGACCGTGACGTAACTAGCCGTGGTCAACCCTACTACAAAGGGTCCATACCTTGTCAAGCGGGCGAGGAAATCACGCGGCTTAGAATCAACGCCATGCTGAGCCGGATCGACCATGTCGGGATCGCTGTGCGCGATCTCGACGAGGCGATTCGGATCTACGAGCGCCGCCTGGGGTTGCGGTCGACCGGACGGGAGCGACTCGAGTCCGAAGGCATCGAGATCGCGATGATCCCGATCGGCGAGAGCCGGATCGAGCTGATCATGCCGCTCAATCCGGACTCTAAAGTGCAGAAGTTTCTCCAGGATCGCGGCGAAGCCGTTCACCACGTCGCCTATGCCACCGATGATGTCCGAGCATCGCTCGCGCAGGCCGGCGCCGCCGGCGCCCAGCTGCTCGATCAGGTGGCGCGTCCGGGGGCACACGGCACCCGGATCGGGTTCGTTCATCCCAAAAGCGTTTGCGGTGTGCTAACCGAGTTCGTGGAGGCGGATGGCGAGCCCGGCGCCTAAGCCCGCGGCCGACCCTCCGTCCGAGCCGGTCACCGATAGCGGCCTGCCGCTCAAGCCTGTCTACCAGGCGGCCGACGCCGGGCCGGAGGCACCACCACCCGGGCAGTACCCCTTTACCCGCGGCATCTATCCAGAGATGTACCGCCGCCGGCCCTGGACGATTCGTCAGTACGCCGGCTTCGGGAGCGCGGCCGAAACCAATCGCCGGTTCCGCTATCTGCTGGAGCAAGGCCAGACCGGGCTCTCGGTCGCTTTCGACCTTCCGACGCAAATCGGCCACGACGCCGACGCGCCGATCGCACGGGGCGAAGTCGGCAAAGTCGGCGTCTCCATCTCCTCGCTCAAGGACATGGAAACGCTGCTCGGCGGGATCCCCCTGGACAAGGTCAGCACGTCGATGACGATCAACGCGCCGGCCGCGCTCCTGCTCTTGCTCTACGAGCTGGTCGCCGAGCAGCAGGGGGTGGCGGGCAACCGGCTCAACGGCACGGTGCAGAACGATATCCTCAAGGAATACGCGGCCCGCGGCACGTACGTTTTTCCGCCTCGCCCGTCGATGCGATTGACCACCGACCTCTTCGCCTACTGCAACGAGCGGCTGCCCAACTGGAACACGATTTCGATCTCCGGGTACCACCTGCGGGAGGCCGGTGCGACGGCGGTCCAGGAGCTGGGGTTCACCATGGCGCATGCGGTCGCCTACGTCGATGCCGCCCGCGCCGCGGGACTGGCGGTCGCGGACTTCGCGCCCCGCCTCTCCTTCTTCTTTGCCGTCTTCTCGGACTTCTTCGAAGAAGTGGCGAAGTTCCGCGCCGCCCGCCGCTTGTGGGCGCGGCTGATCAAGGAGCGGTACGGGGTCACCGATCCGCGGGCGCAGACGCTCCGCTTCCACACCCAGACGGGCGGCAGCACGCTGACGGCGCAGCAGCCGCACAACAACATCGTGCGCGTGGCGCTGCAGGCGATGAGCGCGGTGCTCGGCGGTACACAGAGTTTGCACGCCAACTCGTTCGACGAGGCGCTCGGACTCCCATCCGAGATGGCGGCGACCCTTTCCGTTCGAACCCAACAGATCATCGCCCACGAGACCAACGTGGCAAGCGTCGCCGACCCGATGGGCGGCAGTTACCTGGTGGAAGCGCTCACCAGCGACCTGGACACGGGCGCGAGCGCCCTGATTGCCGAGGTCGACCGGCGCGGTGGCGCCATCGCGGCCATCGAGACCGGGTTCACCCAGGACGCCATCCAGGAGAGCGCCTACCGGTTTCAGCAGGCCGTTGAAACTGGCCGCCGCGTGGTGGTCGGAGTCAACCGCTTCCAGGGCGATGACGAGGTCGTGGAGATCGTCAAGATCAGTCCGCACCACGAGCGCGATCAGGTCGAGGCGCTCAAGCGACTGCGCGCGGAGCGTGATGCCAAGCTGGTCGAGACTTGCCTCCAGGAGGTGCGCCGGGCGGCCGAGGGTACACAGAACCTGTTGCCGCCCATGCGGGAGGCGTTGCGGGCCTATGCCACCATAGGAGAGGTGTGCGGAGTGTTGCGCGACGTGTTCGGTGAGTACCGGCCGGGGTCGCGCAGCTAAACCATGGCTACTCCGGCACCCAAGGACGCCTCACCCTCACCCTCGGAACGCCAGATCAACATCCTTCGCAAGCGCAAGTACGACGCCATGCACCGGGGCGGCGACCCGGATGAAAAGCAGCACCCGAAAGGCAAGCTGACCGCCCGCGAGCGCATCGAGCTGCTCGTCGATCCGGGGACGTTCACCGAGCTCGATGCCTTCGCCGTCCATCGCACGGAAGCGTTTGGGATGGGGGAGAAGAAGATCGCCGGCGACGGCGTCGTGACCGGCTACGGCGCGGTCGATGGCCGGGAGCTGTTCATCTTCTCGCACGACGCGAGCGTCTTCGGTGGCTCGCTGGGCGAGGTGTTCGCCGAGAAGGTCTGCAAGGTCATGGACCTCGCCGTCCGCGCGGGCCGGCCCTGCGTGGGCATCAACGACTCGGGTGGCGCCCGGATCCAGGAAGGGGTCGTCAGCCTGGCCGGTTATGCCGACATCTTCTACCGCAATGTCCAGTCCTCCGGGGTGGTGCCGCAGATCTCAGTGATCGCCGGACCCTGTACCGGGGGCGCCGTCTACTCGCCGGCGATCACCGATTTCGTCTTCATGGTGGAGCACCTCGGCTACATGTTCATCACCGGGCCGGAGGTGGTCCGGGTGACAACCGGCGAGACGGTGGGCTTCGAGGAACTCGGCGGCGCCGAGGTCCACAACATCCGCAGCGGCGTCGCCCACTTCCTGGACGAGTCGGAGACCGAGGCCTTCAGCAGCGTGCGCCGGCTCCTCTCCTACCTGCCGGGAAGCAATCGGGAGCGGCCGCCCGCGATCACGCCGACTGATGACCCCCAGCGGCGTGACCGGATGCTGCAGTCGCTCATCCCGGAAAACCCGAACCAGCCCTACGACATCAAGGCGGCGATCGTAGCGGTGGTGGACCAGGGCAGCTTCATGGAGGTGCAGGAGCACTTCGCCCAGAACCTCGTCATCGGCTTTGCCCGGCTCGATGGGGAGGTGGTCGGGGTCGTCGGCAACCAGCCGCGCATCCTCGCCGGCGCGCTCGACATCAATGCCTCCGTCAAGGGGGCGCGGTTCGTTCGCTTCTGCGACGCCTTCAACATCCCGCTCGTCACCTTCGTCGATGTTCCCGGCTTTCTTCCCGGCACGGCGCAGGAGTACAACGGCATCATTCGTCACGGCGCCAAGCTGCTCTACGCCTTTGCCGAGGCGACGGTGCCCAAGCTGACCGTGATCACGCGCAAGGCCTACGGCGGCGCCTACGACGTCATGTCGTCGAAGCACATCGGCGGTGACTTCAACTACGCCTGGCCGGCGGCGGAGATCGCCGTGATGGGACCCCAGGCCGCGGTCAACATCATCTTCAAGCGGGAGATCGCCGCCGCCAAGGATCCGGCGAAGAAGGCGGAGCAGCTGGTGGACGACTACAAGGAAAAATTCGCCAACCCCTACATCGCGGCGGAGCGCGGCTTCCTGGATGACGTCATCGAGCCCCAGGACACCCGACCGACGCTGATCCGATCGCTCCACCTGCTCAAGGACAAGCAGGTCGAGCGGCCGAATCGCCGTCACGGAAACATTCCTTTATGAAGTTTCTCGAGTACCAGGTGAAGGAGCGCTTCCGCGCGGCCGGCGTTCCCGTCCCCGACGGGCGGCTGGCCCGAACCCCTGACGAGGCGGCCCTTGCCGCCGGAGCGCTCGGCCCGATCGCGGTCAAGGCGCAGGTCCCGGTTGGGGGACGCGGCAAGGCGGGCGGGATCAAGCTCGCTAGCACGCCGGCGGATGCCAAGCGCGTCGCCGGCGAGATCCTGGGCATGACGATCAAGGGCTACACCGTCAAGGAGGTCCTCTGCGAGACCGCGCAGGAAATCACCCGCGAGCTGTACCTGGGGCTGACCCTGGACCGCGATGCGCGCAAGCCCGTCCTGATTCTCAGCGCCCAGGGCGGCATGGAGATCGAAGACGTGGCGGAGACCCATCCCGAAGCGATCGCCAAGCTCCACCCCGACCCCTGGCGAGGGCCCTTGCCGTTCGAAGTGCGCGACCTGATCTTTCGGGCGGGGCTCGGTCCGCTGCAAGCCCAGCTGACGCCGCTGGTGGTCAAGCTTTATGCGCTGGCCCGCACCTATGACGCGCTGACGATCGAAATCAACCCGCTGGCGCTCACGCGTGACGGCGGCCTGGTGGCGGCGGACGGGAAGCTCGAGATCGACGAGAACGCCATGTTCCGCCACAAAGACCTGCACGGGGCGGATGACTCGGAGGAGGATCCGCTGGAAGCCGAGGCCAAGCGCCGCAAGCTCACCTACGTGCGCCTCGACGGCTCCATCGGCGTGATCGGCAACGGCGCCGGGCTGGTGATGAACACGCTCGACCTGGTGCAACGCGAAGGCGGTCGCGCCGCCAACTTCCTCGATATCGGCGGCGGCGCGAAGGCTGAGGTGGTGCACAGCGCGCTGGAGTTGCTGGCGAGCGATCCCCAGGTCAAGGGCATCCTGATCAACATCTTCGGCGGCATCACTCGTGGCGACGAGGTGGCCCACGGCATCATCGATGCCACGCGCGATCTCCGCCTCAAACTGCCGTTGGTGGTGCGGATGACCGGCACCAGGGAGGAGGAGGGACGGCGGCTGCTCGAGGAAGCGGGCATCACCCCGGCGGTGAGCGCGACCGCCGCCGCCCGGAGGATCGTGGAGCTGTCGAGTGGATCCGCCGCCCGATGAGTATCCTCCTGACCCGCGAGAGCCGCGTCATCGTGCAGGGCCTGACCGGGCGGGAAGGCAGCTTTCACACCGAGCAGATGAAGGCGTACGGGACCAACGTGGTCGCGGGTGTGAGTCCGGGCAAGGGCGGGACCACGCACCTCGCGCTCCCGGTCTTCGACACCGTGGCGGATGCGAAGCGCGAGACGGGGGCCGACGTCACCGGCATCTTCGTGCCGGCGCCCTTCGCGGGCGACGCCATCATGGAGGCCGCCGCCGCCGGCATCGGACTGATCGTCTGCATCACGGAGGGCATCCCGCTCTACGACATGGTCCGTGCGCGCGCCTTTGTCGTCGATGCCGGTGTCAAGCTGATCGGACCGAACTGCCCCGGATTGGCGACGGCGGGCGAGGCGAAGGTCGGCATCATCCCCAACCACATCACCAGCGTGGGATCCGTCGGCATCGTGTCACGCAGCGGCACGCTGACCTACGAGGTCATCCAGGGGTTGAGCCAGGCCGGCGTGGGGCAGACCACCTCGGTCGGGATCGGCGGCGATCCGATCCTCGGACTCTCCTTCAGCGAGGTGCTGCGGCTCTTCAAGGATGATCCCGCCACCCAGGCCGTGGTGATGATCGGCGAGATCGGCGGCAGCGACGAGGAAGCCGCTGCCGAGCAGGTGATCGGCCGGGGATTCGGAAAGCCGGTCATCGGCTTCATCAGCGGGCGCACCGCCCCGCCGGGAAAGCGCATGGGTCACGCGGGAGCCATCATCTCGGGGAACACCGGCACCGCGGCGTCGAAGCTGCAGGCACTGAAGCGGGCGGGTGCGCAGGTGTGCGACACCATCGAGGAGGTGGTGGCGGCCGCCGGGGCCGCCGTGGGCCAACCGTCAAGCGCCGCTCACCGCTAACCCGCCGGCGAACCGGGCGAACCCGGCCTCAACCGGCAGCCCGCGCCCCACGCCGCCGCCGCTTTCGCCGGTTGCGGCGAGCCGGCCTGGTCCTGCTGATCATCATCATCAGCCTCACGGTCGTCGCGTACTTGCCAGCGGGCAGTATGACGGCGTCCGTCCCGCCGCCGCGCTATGGCGAGGTTGCGACAGCCTGGCTGCGGACCGACCAAGGACAGATCGTCGATGGCTACGGCCGCAAGGTGTTGCTCCGTGGTTTCAATGACGCCGCGCTGGTCTCGTATCCGAACGATCCACCAGCACCGCTGGACGAGATGGATGCGACATTGATGCAGCAGGCGGGCTTCGACGTCGTCCGCCTCGGCATCGACTGGTCGCAGCTCGAGCCGGAACGCGGCCGGATCAACCAGGTCTATCTCGACCGGGTCGCCGGCGCGGTCTCGATGCTCAACCGGCACGGCCTCTGGGTCATCCTCGACATGCATTTCCGCCTTGGATGGAGCCCCCGCTTCGGCTACTCCGGCGCGCCAGCGTGGGCGACGATCGGCATTCCCAACTGGAATCCCTTGCACCAATCCTGGAGCCCGGCTCTCTCGCCCGCCGCCTTCACGTCCGACACCTATTTCTGGCTGTCGTCCGACTGGAAGAAGGACTTTTACCTAACCTGGCAGGCGGTCGCGGCACGCTTCAAGGACAACGCCGGGGTGGCCGGTTACGACATCTTTAACGAGGCGCATCCGTTGCCGATCCCGCCTCGCATCTTCGAGAAGTATTACCTCTGGCCGATGTTCAAGGACGCGATCGAGGCCATCGGCAGAGTCGACTCGAATCACCTGTTCTTCATCGAGGGTATCCTCTTGCTCTCCCTGAACACGGCGGTCGTCAATCTAAAGGCGCCGAATGTGGTCTATGGCACCCACGTGTACGAGGGCTCCCTCGTGCCACCGCAATGGAACGGCGACCCGACCTATCTCCGGCAGCGGTTTCAGCAGCGCGTCAAGGAGGCCGCCGAGGTGCCGGCGCCGCTTTGGGTCGGGGAGCTAGGCTACGACCTCCGCGCGCCGGGGGCGACCTCCTACATCGACGCGGCGCTCGATGAGGCGGACGATCTCGGGATCGGTTGGGCCTGGTGGCAATGGCGTGAGAGCCGGTGGTGGGGCATGGTGGACCGGGGCGGCCAGCTCGTGAACATGGACGGGCTGCGCCACCTCGCGCGTCCCTACCTCATCGCGGCGCCCGCGGGTGTCCATCCCAGTCGCGGCGACGGTGTCCATGGAACCCTGACGATCCGGGTGGACGCGACGCATGCGGACCAGCCCATCCTGATCGGCTGGTCAGCCCTGACCCTGACGGCGCCAGTTGTTACCGGAAGCTGCCTGAACAGCTCGCAGTGGGATGCCACCACCGCCCGGCTCACGCTCCAGATCGATACTGGGAAGGGATGTCAGCTGGTGTTGCGGACGGCATAGCGCGAATCCCGGCCTGGGCTCGATATGGCCTGATTGCCGGCATCATCGCGTTCGCCTGGACGCTGGCCGCCAACCTGGCGATCAGCTGGCCATCGCCTGCCGACGTGTGCCGCATGGGCCCGCTCCCGATTGGGCTGTTGATGCTTTCTCCGCTGGTCATCTTCCTGGCGATGGCGGCCGCTGCGGGGTTCAAAACCGCACGGACCGGCACGCCCGCGCCCGATCCGACGCTCGCCGGATTGCTGGTCGGCGTGCTGGGGGGATGCGCCTTGGTCGTGCTAGTGCCGTTTGTCCCGAGCGTCGAGCATCGCTTCAAGGAGCTCGGCACGCTTTGCGCAGATACCGGTACTTTCAGCTCCGGCGGATCGTTCTCCTTCAACTTTGGACCGACACCGCCGCCAGGCATCGTCCTCCCAACACCGCCTCCTGAGTTCTTCGCCACGCCGCCGCCCGGGGCCTTCGCCACCCCGCCGCCGGGGGCCTTCGTTTTCCCGCCAGCGGCCCCTAGAGGCACGCTGGGACTGGTCCTCCAGATGCTGATCACGATTCTCATCGGAACGGGCGGCGCGGTGGGGATCGCGACGATCGCCGGTCAGGCGGGCACGGCGGCGCGATCCCGCGCCCGACAAAGAGGCCATAACTAAATTCGGCGGTAGGCGTCCTCGAATCGCTTGGCGATTACCGCATAGCCCTGGGTGCTCGGATGAAAGCCATCGGCGCTGATCCATTCAGGATGCTGCGTGATCTGGCTGTCATTGAGATTCAGGTCAACGAGCGTGGCCCCTTCCAGTTTGACGGCGTCGCTGATGGCGGCGTTATAGGCCGCGACCGCTGCAACGACTGCCTGTGGAGTCGGCATGAACCCAGCGGGGATCAGGCATGTAGGTCCGCCCGAGGGCGCGTTCGGCAGGCAGGCGCGGTAGGCGGGAAGCTGCGCGAGGTCCGGGGTGTTGGCCACCAGCACCCGAGCCTGACCACCACGGCGCACGGTGCGCAGCACCTGCCGGAGTTGTGCCTCGTAAGCCGGTGCCGCCACGCCGCTGATGAGGTCGTTGACGTTCAGCCAGACGGTCACCACCGTGGGATGAACCGCTACGGCGGCGGGGACTTCGTCATGCAGCGCCTGGGCCGTCGTGGCGCCGGGGATGCCGAAGTTGTAGAGGACCGCGGATCGCGGCAAGACGTCGTTGGAGAAGACCCGCGGCCATGCCTGGCGCGACCGGTCGTCGGCGCCGACCCCGATCGTCTCGCTGGCGCCGATCGCCGCATAGACGACCCTTGCGGGCGCGGACGGCGAGGGTCGCGTGCCCGCGGTCGGTGTCGCACCGCACGCGCTCAACGTCAGTGTCGCCAGCACCAGAGCGGTGACAACGCGCGCCGCGAGCAACGGTCGCATGGGAGATCGAGGCTATCAAAACCAGCCGGAAAAAGACCCGATTCTCATCCCTTTCTCAGGTTGTGACGATCGAGCTCCCTCCGTACGATCGCGGCTGTGATGCTGAAATCCGACAGGATGTGGACGGCGATACTCTCGCCCGCTACCAGGAGCGCCAGGAGGAGGTGCTCGGTCCCGACGGAGTCGGCGCCCGCGCTGTTCGCTTCCTGATAGGCGATGCGAATGACGTTCCTGACCCTAGTGGTGGGAATTATGGTGGATTGAACGTTGACGTCGTTGCGCTTGCCGATCGTCCGATCGATATGGGTCCAGACCCTTTCGTACCTGACTCGCCAGTGACTCAGGAGCTTGCCACCAGCCCCTTCCGTGTCCTTCAGCAAGCCGAGTAGTAGGTGCTCCGCACCGATGTAGGAGTGGTGCAGGGCTTCCGCCTCACGCTGTGCCCTGGCCAATACCAGTGTGGCGGGGTTTGACCAGCGATCAAATCCAACTGAGCGCCAACCGTTCGCCGTCTCCCAGAGATGATCGGCGAAGGCGTGATGCTGCGCCGGCCCTGGATGAAGGCCGTCGCTGGCGAGCCAGCCGCTCCCACGGTTGGTTTCACGGCTGATCCCGGTGATGTCGGCGGACTGGAAACCGCGAGAAGCGGCTTCTTCCCGGGCAACGTCATTGAATGCATCGATTCGCGCGCGCAGGTCGCTGGGCGAGCCGAACGGGGCCGAGCCCGGCAGCGGCGAGAAGTCCGGGATGGAGACGGCCAGGACTCGCTCCGCCGGCAATCCGAGTTCCTTGACGGCGTCGTAGATTTGAGCCAGCCTCGCGCGATAGGTCGCTTCGTCTGAGCCCTGCACGACATCGTTGGCGCCGATCAGTATGCTTACCAGCTCCGGTCGTACCGTGCGCGCCACCGGCAGTTCCTCGCGAATCAGATCGGTCGTCGTGTATCCGTTGACGCCGAGATTGGTCAGGGCGACGTCAATCCCGGTGTCTTGCCTGAGGCGGGCGGCCAGCAGGCTCGGAAAATTCTGCGCCTCATCCTGGAGCCCGGTGCCGATCGTGTAGGAATCGCCGAGCGCGAGGTATCGGATAGATTCCACAGGGCGATGTTAGGACCAAAGGCTGGGTCGATCGAACCATCGTATGGGGCGTTGCTCCGGGTGCCCGGCTTTGCGCGCGTGGTGCTGGGGACACTCCTGGCACGTCTGGGCGGCCAGATGTGGGAGATCGTCCTCGTGCTTTTCGTGCTGCAGCGCTATCAGTCACCCAGCCTGGCGGGCCTGACCGTGCTCCTCGCGATCCTTCCGGGGCTTGCCTTGAGCCCGGTCGCCGGCGCCCTGCTCGATCGCCAGGGGCGCGTTCGGCTCATGATCCTCGACTACGCGGTCACGGCCGTCCTCATGGCCACGATCGTGGCACTGTCGCTTGGGCATCGGCTGCCACCACCGCTGCTCTTGCTGATCGTGTCCGTCCTCGGTGTGAGCAACATCCTGAGCATCACGGGCGCCCGTTCGCTCTTTCCGCTCATGCTGCCGAGGGCGCTCTGGGACCGGGCGAACGGGCTCGACACCAGCATGTATTCACTAACGGCGGTCATCGGTCCGGCGATCGCCGGCATCGTGGTCGCCAGATTCGGTCCAGAGGCTGGCCTGCTCGCCACCGCGGGCGTGGCAGCGGTCGCCTCGCTCTCGCTGGTTGGCGTCCGCGAGCCGATCGCCCGCACGGACTCCGGGGAATCGTTGATCGCCGACGCGTGGGCGGCGCTGCTCTACGTCGTTCGCCACGCCAGTCTGCGCGGCCTGGCGATCACCCTGTTCCTTGCCAATCTCGGATTCGGCGTCATCCCGGTCGGGCTCCCCGTGCTGGTACTGCGACATCTCCACGGAAACGCCGCGAACGTGGGGCAGATCTTCGCTGTCGTCGGACTGGCCGGCCTCATCGCTGGATTATTGATCGGTCGCGTCAGTACCGAGGGGAAGGAGCGGCTGCTGATTGCCGCGAGCATCGCGATCCAGGTGCCCACGCTGGTGGTGCTGGCATTCACGGACAGTCTGACGATCGTATTTGCCACCGCCGTGATCGCCGGCGCGGCCGGATCCGCTATCAACGTTGGAATCTTCGCGCTCCGGCAGCGGCGCACGGATCCAGCCTGGTTTGGGCGCGCCTTCGCGGTATCCATGAGCCTCAACTTTGCCGGGGCGCCGATCGGTTCAGCGCTCTCCGGCCCGTTACTGGAGCAATCGATCGCCCTGCCACTGCTGCTCGGAGCGGCCATCACTGTGGTCGCGGTGGTGGCCGCGCTGGTCCTTATACCGAAGTCCCCATCGTCGAACCCTGGAGGAACGCGCGCAGCCGAGGATTGAACCCCGCAGCTTCGAGGTGCGGGTTATGGCCTGCGCTTGGAAACTGCGCCCACTCCGCGCCGGGAATCGTGGCAAGCTTCTCGCAGACCCGCCGGAATGCCAGCCTGCGGTTGTGGAATCGCTGCGTCGGCGCCTGCGACCCACCCGAAACGACCAGAAGCGGCAGGTGGGTCGCACTAAGGCCTTCCAGTGACACCGGTGCCTCGAGCAGCGGCGGCTCCTGAAAGCTCGCCGCAGTGTTCTTCCGCTCCATATCAGTGAGCGCTGACTCCAACGGTTCTGCGCCGATCCCTTCGAGAAATTTCGCGAACGCCAGATCAGGTCCCAGCCTGGCCGCTTCGCCAGCGGTTAGCGAGAACCCGACGAGTTGTTCTTCAACAGCTGCCTCTCCCCTGGCTAAGCTCCATGCGGGAGGCTCGATGACGGTTAGCGAGCGAATCCTGCGAGCCTCGCGCTGGGCCACGACCAGCGCCAGGACCGCGCCGTAGGAGCTGCCTACGAGGTGGGCCGATTTGCCCAACAAGTCCGCGATGTCATCAGCCTGCTCTTCGAAACCGCAGCGCCCGGTGTTGGGGCTGTGTCCGTGGCCACACCGGTCCACGACGAGTAGGCGGTAGTGATCGGCGAGCTCACGCTGTTGAGCCCAGGCTTCCTCGCCCCAGGTAAAGCTGCCGTGCACCAGCACGACCGGCGCTCCGTGGTCGCCCCACGTTGTGACGTGCAGAGGAGGTGGGTTTGACGCCGGTGTTCGGCTACGCGCCCTGCAAGACTCCGAGGAAGGTGCCGCTGATGCCGAGATCCCGCACCTCGGTTGGCCGAGCCAGGTCGATGATGCCCAGCGTGGTCGGCACAAAATCCGGCGGGCACCCCGAACACGTCACCTTCACCCCACCGCGGGCGCCGATGACGGTCTGATTGTCGAGCCACCCCTGAGGCTGGAATGACGATCCGAGACCGATGCGGACACCGTCGCGGCTGCGGATCACGCTGGAGTCGAAGGAATAGCAACACTTACTGTTGAGGTTGAACGCCACCCGCGATGCGTCGGGCGAGAGGGCGATTGCGCCATAGGAGAAGTCGTCGGTTGGGTCGAGCGCCTTCAACGACCAGAGCACCTTGCCGGTTGAGTCGCGGACCGTGGGTCGCTTCGGGTCGTGGCAGACCACGTTGCCGTCCTTCGTCTCTCCGAAGAGTGCCGAGCAATCCGCTCCGCCGATCGAGCCGCCCGCCGGTTGCCCGCGCAGATCGAGGTGCACGGCCGGGCCCCCCCATACCGTCCCCTCGATAAAGCCGATATACGCCATGTGGCTGTCTGGCACGGCGATTGGGCCGGTCCGATCCCAGCCGACCACGGACATGACGTGTTGGGGGTTGGTCTGGTCGCTGATGGTGGTCGTCGATCCCCCAGCCGCGGCGAGGTCGATCTCCTCGTAAACCCGACCGGGCTCATGGACTGGACATCCCTGCTGCGGATTCCACGACGGTGACAGGGGCGTGTACACCATGATGGCGGCCATCAGCTTGGTGCCATCGGGATTGACGGCGTACCAGACGACCTGTTGGCTCGTCCGGACGGGGAAATGGGCCACGTCCGTCACGGCACCTGACGCGCTGAGTCGCCGGACTGTTCCGCTGTCGTCCAGGTAATATGCCGCGTTACCGGCTACCTGGGTCGACGAGTAAATCCAGCTCCCCTCGCAGCCGACGACGGGCTGCGGTAGCTGCTTGAAGGTGCGCCGTGCATGTACGTGGCCGTCGGCGTCGACGATGGCGATGCTGCAAGGGCTGCCATAACAACGCGGGTTGCCTTCGACGATCACGAAGAGCCGCGTGGCGTTTCCGGAAGGAGACGTGAGAGTCGCGGTGGCCGTCGTGGTGGCAGTCGTCGTCGCGGACGTCGGACCGGAGTGCACCTGACCGCAACCCGTCAGAACCACCAGCAGGATGGCCGCCAATCGCTTCACATTGCTATAACGGGCGATCGACTGCGGGAGTTTCGCCCTAGACGGGGAAGACGCCGTGCTTGCGCTCGACCCGCGGGCGCCGGCTGGTCGCATAGGCGGCGAACCGGTTGACGAGCTCGCTGCGCAGCTCCGTCGGTGCCACGACCGCGTCGACGATCAGGTCCGATGCCAGCCGGTAGAGGTCGATGTCCTCTCGATACTCTTCCTGCAGCTTCTTCACGAACGCTGGGCGTTCGGCTTCCGGCAGCTCCTGGATCTTGTTGTAGAAGACGGCATTCACGGCGGCGCTCGGTCCCATCACGCCGATCATGGCCGTCGGCAGCGCCAGCGTGGCGTTTGGCTCATACGCGGGACCGGCCATGGCATAGAGGCCGGCCCCGTAGGCCTTGCGCACGATCACCGAGATCTTCGGCACGGTCGCCTCCGAGACCGCGGCGATCATCTTCGCGCCGTGGCGGATGATCCCCTGGCGCTCGACGGCGGTGCCGATCATGAAGCCCGGGACGTCGGCGAGAAAGAGCAGCGGGATGTTGAATGCGTCGCAGAGCCAGATGAAGCGGGCCGCCTTGTCGGCGGAGTCGACGAAGAGGATGCCGCCCTTCTGCATCGACTGGTTGGCGACGACGCCCACCACACGCCCGTCGATGCGCGCCAAGCCACAGATGATCTCCTTGGCATAGAGCGGCTTGATCTCGAAGAAGCTCCCCTCGTCGATCACCCCATCGATCAGCTGCTGCATGTTGAAGGCTCGCCCCTCGTCCTCAGGGACCAGGGTTTCCAGTGGCACCGGCGGCCGGGCTTCGACCGAGGGCCCGGGCTGGGGCGTCTCCGTCCAGTTCTGCGGGAAATAGGAAAGGTAGCGCCGTCCGGCCTCGATGGCCTCTTCGTCGGAGGCCACCAGCAGGTCAGCGAGGCCGCTGACCGTCGCGTGCATCCGGGCGCCGCCCATCTCCTCGAGCGTCACCTTCTCGCCAATCACCATCTCCGCCATGCGGGGGGAACCGAGGTACATGCTGGCGTTGCCCTCGACCATGATGGTGATGTCGCAGAAGGCGGGGATGTAGGCCCCGCCCGCGGCCGAGGGGCCGAAGAGCAGGCAGATCTGGGGCACTACTCCCGACAGTTGCACCTCCTGGTAGAAGATGCGACCCGCGTGCCGCCGGCCGGGGAACATCTGCACCTGGTCGGTGATCCGGGCTCCGGCTGAGTCCACCAGGTAGAGGATCGGCACGCGCAGCCGCGCTGCCGTTTCCTGGATCCGAACGATCTTCTCCACAGTGCGCGGTCCCCACGATCCGGCCTTGACCGTCGGGTCGTTGGCCATCACACAGACCGTCCGCCCCTCGATCCGGCCGATGACGGTGACCACGCCGTCGGCGCCATAGCCGGCCTCTTCGCTGTGGGCGAGCAGTCCGTCTTCGATCAAGAAGTCGGGGTCGAGCAGCAACTCGAGCCGCCGCCGCACCGGCAGCTTGTGCTCCTGGCGCAGTTTTTCCGCATATTTCGCCGAGCCACCGGCTCGCGCCGTCTCGGATCGAACCTTCAGTTCGTCCTCGGCGTCCGGCCTCGCGGTCGGATCCGGGGCACTCATGCGGAGACACTCCCGATGTCGGGCGGAGCAAGCGTGTGAATCCTGCCGGGCAAGGGAGCATCGAGCGTGCGCTCGAGTCCGCGGGCCACCGTGATCAGCCGGGCGACGTCGACTCCGGTCGCGATGCCCATGCCCTCGAGCATCGCCAGCGCATCTTCGCTGCAGATGTTGCCCGCGGCGCCCGGCGCGAAGGGGCTGCCCCCGATGCCGCCGACCGAACCCTCGAAGAGGGTGACGCCGGTCTCCAGGGCCGAGAGCAGATTGGCCATCGCCGTGCCGCGCGTATCGTGGAAATGCGCGCCCCAGCGAACGGCCGGCAGCCGCGCCTTCATCGCCTGGAAGAGCGCCTCGACCTGCGCGGGGTTGGCGACGCCGATCGTATCGGCCAGCGAGATCTCCTCGATCCCGCTATCCGCCAGCGCCGCCGCGACCTCGGCAACCTGCTCTGGGGAAACCGCACCCTCGTAGGGACAACCGAACGCCACGCTGACACTGGCATCGACGACGACCTGGTCGCTCCGGGCCAGATCGGCGATCACACGGATCTCCTCGAGGGTTTCCCTGACGGAGCGATTCAGATTGTGCTCGTTGTAGCCATCGGTCGCCGCCACCGTCACCGCGACGTTTCGAACACCGGCATCTCGGGCGCGGTCCAGGCCGCGGCGATTCGGGACCAATACCCGCAGCTGATCGATCCGGTCCTGGAGCGCCTCGAGCACGGCTTCGGCGTCGGCGAGCTGGGGCACCCATTTCGGGTGCACCATCGAGGTGGCTTCGACCCGTCGAAAGCCGCAATCCAGCAGGCTCGCCACCAGGCCCACCTTTGCCGGAGTCGGTAGCGTCCTCGGCCAGCTCTGCAGGCCGTCGCGGGGTCCGACCTCCACCCAATCGACGGTCAGGGTCTCGCTCATTTGCCCGTGAACCGTGGCTCCCGCTTCTCGAAGAAGGCGGTGACACCCTCTTTCAGGTCCTCGCTCAGGCCGAGCAGAGCGAGCTGGTCCTGGAGGTAAGCGATCGCCGATGGAAAGCTCATGTCCTGCATCCGGTAGAACGCCTCGAGGCCGAGCCGCATGCCGATGGGACTCTTTTTGGCGAGCTCGGCGGCCAGCGCGTCCACCTCGGCATCGAGCTTGTCGGGCGCGACGTGCCGGTTGATGAGGCCGATGCGCATTGCTTCGGCCGCGTCGATGCGCTTGCCCGTCAGCATCAATTCCATTCCCGCCTTGCGCGGCACGTTGCGAAAGACGATGGCCATGATCATCATCGGCCACACGCCCACGTTGACCTCGGGCATGCCGAACTGAGCGGCCTCTGACGCGATCGCGAGGTCACAGGCGGCGACCAGCCCGAAACCGCCGGCCAGCGCGTGGCCGTTGACGCGGGCGATGGTGGGCTTCCCCAACTCCGTCATCTCCAGGAAGAGATCGGCGAGGTTGCGTCGCTGAAAGTAGCGGTCGAGTTCTGAGATCTCGAGCCGGAAGCCCTCGAGGTCGGCTCCGGCGCAGAACACCTTGCCCGCGCCGGTCAAGACGATGACACGAGCCGCATCGTCCCGCTTCGCTTGATCGAACGCCTGGCGAAGCTCCTTGACGGTATCGGTGCTGAGGGCGTTGCGGCTGTCGGGACGGTTGATGGTGATCGTGGCGACCGCGTCGCGCCGCCCATAGAGGAGGTGCTTGAACTCCACCGGCCAAGTATATGGCGCGTCATTTCGCGCTCCGTCACCGCGCTTCTAGAATGCAATCGTGGAGGACGTCGTCCTGGTCGCGGCGGCCCGCACGCCGTTCGG
>DATNNA010000182.1:0-7635 GCA_035602075.1 Binatus sp. (SeqCode)
CGACTTCTTGATGGAGCCGGAGGCCGCCTCGGCCACGATCCGCCGGACGGTGAAGCAGGAGTTTGAAAGCGCGCCCCGCAGCGTCGATGGGATCCTGGAGAAGGCGGCGATGGTGCTGTCCTTGGTCACCGACAACGTGTCGCTGGTCACGGCGCCCGAGGTCAGCGAGTCCCGGATCAAGCACATCGACCTGGTCTCGCTCGAGCCCCAGTCGGTCCTGATCATCCTCGTGCTCGAGGGCAACCTCATCAAGCAGCAGGTCGTGCATCTCGAGCGGGCCACCTCGCAGGACGACCTGAGCCGGATGGCCGCTATGCTGAACCAGAAGGTCAAGGGCCAGACTGCCGACGAGCTCGCGGGGCGCTTGGACCTGTTGGGTCCCGACAAGGCGGAGCAGCGACGCATCATCGAGCGGCTCATAGAGTCGGTCACCACTCACCAGGCGCAACGACAGACGGTGGTGCTGCATGACGGCGTGCGCAACCTGCTCCGCCACCCGGAGTTCGTTGAGGTCGGCCGGTTGGAAGAGCTGATGGAATTGCTCGAGCAGGGCGCCCAGCTGGCGAGCATCCTGCAGCAGGTGGCGTTCGAGAAGGACGTCGAGATCATCATCGGGCGCGAGAATACAAGCAGCGGGCTGCGGGAATGCAGCCTCGTGCTGACCACCTACCGGATGGACGATCGGATCCGGGGCACGATCGGCATTATCGGGCCGACCCGCATGCAGTACGGCCAGGTGGTGGCACGCGTGCGCCTGGTCAGCCATGCGACCTCCGAAGTCCTCGCCCACCTCGGCAACTGATTCGAGGCCTTTCTCTATGGGTAAAAAGCAAGACATGCCACCCCAGCATCAGCCTCCCGACCAGCCGGAACCAGGTGCGCAAAAGGGCCGCCCTGGCGTCGTCGACTCCAGGGCCAGCTCAGCGGTAGATGCGGAGTCGGGTCAGGACCCGCGCATTGATCCTGAACTCCAGGCGGCACGGGACGAGGCGCAGGCGAACTTCGCCCGCTACCAGCGGCTCGCCGCCGACTTCGAGAACTACAAGCGCCGCACCCGGCAAGAGCTCGGTGACCGGACGCAGTACGCCAACGAGGAGCTGCTGCGCAAGCTGCTGCCGATCCTCGACAATCTCCGCCGCGCCCTCGACCATGCGCCCGAGGGCATCGACCGCAACTGGTTCGACGGGCTGCGGATGGTGGTGCGCCAGTTCGAAGGCGTCCTGCAGGCCCAGGGTATTTCGACGATCCCCGCAGTGGGCGAGAAGTTCGATCCTTCGAAGCACGAGGCGATCGCCTCGGAGGAGACCGACGAGCACGAAGAGGGCACGATCGTCGAGGAGATGCAGCCCGGCTACCGGCTTCACGAGCGGGTCCTCCGTCCCACGCTGGTCAAGGTTGCCCACCCTCGCGCGTTAAAGTCCTAGTACTTCTCTATGGCGATCAAGCGGGACTACTACGAGGTCCTCGGTGTCTCTCGGACAGCCAGCGCCGAAGAACTGAAGCGCGCCTATCGGAAGCTGGCGCTCCAGTTTCACCCCGATCGCAATCCCAACGACCCGCAATCCGAAGCCCGCTTCAAGGAGGTCAACGAGGCCTACGAGGTGCTCAGCGACCAGTCCAAGCGTCAGCGCTATGACAGCTTTGGCCACGCCGGCACGCAGGGCATGCCGGGCTTTGATTTCGGTGGCGCCGGCTTCGGTGGCATCAACGATATCTTCGACATGTTCTTCGGCCAGGCGGCCGGCGGACGCGCCCGCAGCGGCCCGCGGCGCGGGGCCGACCTCCGACTCGACCTGCGGCTGACCTTCGAAGAAGCGGTCTTTGGTGTCGAGCGCGAGCTGACCATTCCCCGGGCCGAGTCCTGCCAGGCCTGCAAGGGAAGCGGCGCGGAAGCCGGCACCTCGCCCCAGACCTGTCCGCAGTGCCGCGGCGCCGGCCAGGTGCGGCGCGCAACGCAGTCGATCTTCGGGCAGATCGTCAATGTCGCCACCTGCCCCCGCTGCAACGGCGAGGGCAAGGTGATCGAGAAGCCCTGCCGGACCTGCGGCGGGAGCGGCCACCGGCCCGGCGAAAAGAAGGTGCGGGTCAACATCCCGGCCGGGGTCGACAGCGGCTCACAGATCCGCCTCTCGGGTGAAGGCGAGGTGGGTCCGCGCGGCGGCGGCCCGGGTGACCTGTACATCGTCATCCAGGTCAAGCCGCATTCGGTGTTGAAACGAAATGGCACCGACGTCGTCTACGAGCTGCCGCTGAGCGTGGCGCAGGCCGCCCTGGGCGACACTGTCGAAATCCCGACGGTCGATGGCCCGGAGCGTGTCGAGATCCCGCCCGGCACGCAGTATGGAAAGACGATCCGAATCCACGGCCGCGGTGTCCCGCACGTGCGCTCGGGGCGTCGTGGTGACCAGCTTGTCTATGTGCGGGTCGTAATCCCCACCAACTTGACGGAGGAGCAAAAGCAGGCGCTGCGCCAGCTGGGCGGCGTCAGCGGCAAACCGCAGCACATCGAGAAGGGCTTCTTCGACAAGTTCAAGCACGTCATCGGCCTCGAGTAACGAACGCTCGAGTTCTCTAGACTATCGCGGTGTCGACGGCGTTCCGCATCGTCCTGTTGATCGCCGTTGTCGCCATCGTGCTCGCGTTGCTGCTCGGCCCCGTTTGGCGTGGCAGTTTCTACCGAAGCTGGCTCCGGCCGCGGTTGGTGGCGTTGGGTTTGCTCCTCGTCGTTGTCGCCGCCGGCGAGTACCTCTATCGCATCATCACGGCGATCAGGAGCCGCTGATGGCGCGCTCCTTCCATGTCACCTTCGTGCGGAGCGGGATGATGGTCGACGTCGCGGAGAACGAGGGCATTCTTGAAGCCGGGCTGCAGGCCGGCCTCCCGCTCGCCTTCGACTGCCGAAAAGGTCGCTGCAAGACCTGCATGGTCAAAGTCGACGGCATCATCGACCAGACCGAGGCGTGGTTGATCAGCAACGAGGAGCTCGCCGAAGGCTACGCACTGATCTGCGTCGGGAAACCTCGAAGCGACCTTCGGGTTCACGCCTGATGCGCTTCACCATCATCGACCTCGTCATCCTGGTGGCGCTGGTCTTCGCCGTCGCCAGCGGCTATCGCCGCGGCTTCTGGCTCTCGCTGGCTCAATACGCCGGTCTCGTCCTCGGTGTCGTCGTCGGCGCCGCCCTGGCACCGGTCTTGATGGACGCGCTCAAAATCTCCGACTCGACCGTGCGTTCAGTGGGCGCGGTGCTGGTCCTCATCGTGCTCGGCGCCGTCGGCAGTAGCGTCGGCTACTGGGTCGGCGAGCCGATCCGACTACGATTGCTTGCCCACCCCCAGAGCGGGCGGATCGACAGCTTCGCCGGCGCGGTCTTCTCCGCCCTGGCGCTACTCTCCGTGTCCTGGTTCCTTGGCCTGAGCCTCAAGAACGTTCCGGCTCCCCAGGTTTCGAGCGCCATTCAACGGTCCGCCATCCTGCGGAGCCTGGATAACGTGTTTCCCAAACCGCCGGCCTTCCTGGCGCGAGTGGAGGCGATCATTGCCGGCGTCAACTTTTCGGCCGCGTTTGCCGGGCTGGAGCCGATCGCCCCATCCGCTCTCCCGCTGCCGGCCTCGGTCGACACGCCCGGCATCCGGCATGCCGCCGACGAAACGCTGAAGATCCGGGGCTTCGGGTGCGGCGGCATCGTCTACGGCAGCGGATTCCCGGTCGGCCCCGGCATGGTGTTGACCAATGCTCACGTGGTGGCGGGAACCCAGGGGACGACGGTGCTGAATCCAACCGGGCGTAGCCTCGCTGCACGGGTAATTCTCTTCGATCCCGAGCGTGATATCGCCATCCTCTACGTGCCGAAGCTGCAGCTAGCACCCATCAACCAGGCGGCCGCGCACTCCCGCACCCAGGGGGCGGCGATCGGCTATCCGGGCGGCGGCGGTGAAAAGGTGAGTCCCGCCGTCATCAACGGCGAGACGCGGGCAGAGGGCCGCGACATCTACGGACAAAACCTCGTGGTGCGGAGCATCTGGATCATGCAAGCCGATGTACAGCCGGGGAATTCCGGCGGACCGCTGGTCGATCTCGACGGCAACGTGGTGGGTGTCATCTTCGCCGCCTCCACGAGTCAGCCGGGTCAGGCGTACGCCCTCACCGATGCCGAGGTGCAACCCGATATCGACAAGGCCCAGGGACGGACCGAGGCGGTCCCGATCGGGCCATGCGCGATGTAGCGGCCCCCACCCTACCCTCCCCGAACGTCTCAAACGCTCGCTTGGCACTAAAGCGCCGCTCGCCTGGGCCGACGGGCCCGGCAAGCGAGGGAGGGAAAAGTAGTCCTAAGGGCTGGACTGCGGCGTAGGCGTCGGCTGCGCGGTCTGCACGTCTTGCTGGCCCTGGATCGTCATCTCGCCGGAGATGAGGAAGGGCCCGCGGCTGTTCTCGCGAATGAACCCCATGGTGACCATCATCAGCATCGTCAAGACCGTCATCAGTATCAGGATTCGCTGCTCGCCACGGCGGGCATGTCCCCAGACCACTCCCGGCAGCCCGCGAAGGTACCACACCACCGCCGCGATCGCGATCAGCGTGTAGAACATCAGCGCCAGCACCTTCCAGGGGATCATCGACCCCAGCGGGTTGATCAGGCCACCTTCCCAGAAAGGCCGGTTGAGGCCGGCGGCGGCCACCGACTCATAAGAGAAGCCGAGGGCGTACGGCTGGGCGGCGAGCAATGTCGTCAGGACCAGTGCGACCGACAGGAGTTTGAGGATCCCCGACCCACGCGCCTCATCGGTTCGCAACCGGCGGGCGAAATAGAGGGTGGCGGTGAGAAACATGATCCCCAGCAGCGTGATCTGCCAGAGAAACACCGGGCTGAGCGACCCGAACATCATCTTGTACCAGCTGCCGTAGCTGTGCAGCTGGATCTCCTTGGCATAGGAATAACCGACGACCGGCTGGAGCAACGTCATCGAGACGCCCCACAGCAATCCGAAACTGCCGGCCCAGTCGTAGAAGCGCTTGTCCTCGGCGGTTTTTGCCCGCAGGTAGCGAATGGCGCAGAACCCGCCGAAGGCGAAGCCGATGTAAGCGAGGTTTCCGACCGTTCGGTGGACGGTCAAGGGATAAGACGTCGGATTGAGCGCGAGCCGAACGGGGTTCTGTGGGTTGGTGGGCGTCAACATGTAGCTGGCGACCACATCGATCATGAACACCTGCAGGAAGGAGGCGATCGCCAGCAGTCCGCCGATCGCCATGTGCACGCCCTTGAAATTGCGCAACGGGTCCCAGGTGTAGAACCAGAGATAGGCGAGGCTGACCTGCAGGACGAAGGTCCAGGCCTCGATGAACAAGGGCCACCAGCCGATCGTCACGATGGTCGTCCAGAAATGACCCCAGAAGCCGACCAGCAGCACCGTGATCAGCAGGATGGCGATCGTGGAGCTGACACTGAAGTAGTAGGTGATGAAGCGGCCCAGCCCGTGGGCCAGGCGGTCGTAGCTCCGACGCTGCCGCACGTAGCCGAGGAACTCGATCGCCGGCCCCAACTCCGCCGCGCCACTGACAAGTCCGGCGATCAGGATGTGGAGCGAGAACAGGCTGCCGATCGCGATCTGCGCGCCGACGATGTTGCCGCCCTGGGGGGCCTGGGACGGCAGCTGTGTCGCCAGCCCGTGGAGCGCCGGGGCGATGACGGCGAGCAGTGCGCTCACAGGTTGAAGAGCCGGCCGGAGCCGAGTAGGGTCAGGATGACGACAAACAGCACGGCGAAGGCGCCGGGCACCATCACCGCGGGACGTTCGAAGGGGTTGCGCTCCGGGCCGCGATCGATGAATGGCACCGCAAGCAGCAGCAGGACCCCCCCGGTCGGCAGGACGAGCACCAGGGGGATCAGCTGCTGCGGCACCAGCACGAGGAGCTCATCGAGAGGCAGGAAGAACCATTCGGGGACGGGGGTGTAGCTCGTTGTCGCCGGATCGGCGATCGCTTCGAGCGGTGCCCCGATCGCGACCGCCAGGATGAAGACCACGATGACCAGCGCCGCCGAAATGATCCCGTCCTTGAACGTCTGATGGGGATAAAAGTCTTCGGTTTGCAACGGTGCGGCCCAGAGCTCGTCGGACGGCGCGGCCGGATAGGGCGGCTCGATCGGTCGCTGGGCGGGCGCCGGCGGGACGTCCACGCCCTCGCGGGTTCGGTACGCGCCGCGGTAGTTGACGTAGGAGCCGAACTCACCGTGTTTGCGAAGCAGCGCGAGGTGCGCGCCAATCAGTGGGAAGAGGATGGCTGGCACCAGCCAGACATGGATGCCGAAGCTGCGGCTCAAGGTGATCGGCCCCACGGTGTCGGCACCACGCCACAGGGCGCGGATGAACGAGCCGATGAACGGAGTGTAGGCGGGGACGTTGGTGACCACCACGGCGGTCCAGTAGGCCGCCTGGTCCCAGGGCAAGAAGGCACCGGTAATCGCCATTACCAGCACCAGCACGAAGAGTCCGACTCCGGTCACCCAGTTGAGTTCTCGCGGGCGCTTGTACGAGCCGGAAAAGAAGGTTCGGATCATGTGCAGGCCGATCACGAATAGCAGGATGTAGGCGGACCACATATGGATGCCTCGGACGATCGAGCCGAACGCATCGTGCTCTTTGAGGTAGTTCAAGCTGGCCCAGGCTTCCGTGACCGATGGGACGTACAGGAGCGTGAGGAAGATGCCGGTGATGAGTTGCAGGAGGATCAGGACGAGGGTCGCGCTGCCGAGCGTGTAGAACCATGCGCCGCGTACGGGCACGGCCTCGTAGAGGCCTTTGCGTAGCAGGCTCCGAATCGCTGTCCGCTCATCGAGCCAGTCGTAGGCGGCTCCGAGTCGGCGGACCACTAGATCTCCTCCGTGAATCGGTTCTGGACGAAGAGCGTCGTGCCGTCGATGCGATGGACGTATTGGGGTAAGGGCTTCGGCGGCGGGCCACCGACGTTGGTGCCGTTGATGTCGTACAGCCCGCCGTGACAGGGGCAGAGGAACTGGTGCAGCGCGCCATCCCAGCGCACCGGGCATTGCATATGCGTGCACACGTTGGAGAAGATCCGGGTGCTCGCACCGCTCTTGACCACATAGACCGCCAGGTTGGACTCGGCCGTCGTCCACGCGTCGAGCGGGAAGGCGACCTCGAACTTGGTCGGCTCGCCGTCCGGGACGTCGGCGATGTCGCCAACTTTTCGCCAGACGACCTGCTGCTGCCGGAAGAGGGGGGAGATGAGGAAGCCGATGATCGGAATGCCGAGGAGCACCGCCACGACGGCCCCCGAAACCTGAGTGCCGAGGATGCCGAACTGCCGGCGGCTCAGCCGCCGCGGGTCACGATGCGCCATAGGTGATGAACCCATAGAGGACGCCGGCCGTGCCCAGCACGATGAACAGAAACACAACCGTGACGGCGCCGCTGATCAGCCAGAAGATGAGAGGCGTCTCGCCCCGGGTCTGGCGAAACCAGCGCGCCAGGCCGAATACCACGATGCCGACGAAGAGCAGCGTGAGCCCGATCATGACGGCCGAGATCAGCGCCAGGTAAAAGAAGGTCTGGAGGGAGCCCATTACGGGTAAAAGCCCTTGGACGGCGACTGGAAAATCCCGTAGCTGTCCGA